>DOXE01000468.1 GCA_003519205.1 Chloroflexota bacterium | reverse complement strand
AACGGCTAGTTGAGTTTAAATCCCCTTGTGGAACTAAAGTTGGCAGGTTTTTTTTATCCAGCGCACAACCGGAGACCAATAAAGCCGCTATCAAAACAACAATTGATTTTATCAATGGACCTTCTATCATGATTAGCCTTCTATAAATCTCTGATTAGCCTGATGTCCAGGGTTTGCACTTGCAATCTGCCTCCCCACTCGGGTTGCCGCAACAGCTAATCCAAGGAACAACCAGAATATCGTGACAGCATGGTGAAAATCTATGTTGAAAAGGTAATGATCAAATATACCCGCCACTAAACCCCCTACGACGGCCGCAAATAATCCCAGCCATATAGGATCTAGACGTAAATTACTACGAAAATGATGTCGGTTCACGAAACCATATCCAAATACCGCACTAATTACGGCGACGAAAGCCCCCAGTCCAAGGACGCCCATCTGCTGGCCAATAGTGAGATAAACGTTGGCTACTCCCAGATAAAGGTCAATATCTGGGGAACCGGAAAATCCGACCCCGAATAAAGGATACCGGGCAATGAGAGCAACTGCATCGCGGTATTCGCCAAACCGCATTTGAGTGGCCAGATCTTGTCCCTGAAATCCCTCAATAAAACGGCTGATATAGCTTTGAGTGAACGGGAAAAGTAAAAACGCCAGGAGTATGAGGAGCATGTAGGGGATCAGACGACGGTAACGGGCCAAGGCTATAAAACTCAAACCGGCTGCCAAACCCACCATAGCTCCCCGAGAAAAAGTGAGAATCAAGGCGATAAATATGGTCCCGACCGCAATCAGAGTAAACCATCCTGGCATCAGCTTTCTCCTGGCCACAAGCTGGGGTGAGGCTAGAGCGGCAACCATGAGAAGCATTCCCCCAAAAGCATTTGGATCAACAGAAGTGCTGATAGCCCTTTCAGATAACTCGGGATTCTCTTCTATATATCGAATGACCAACCCACCGGGATAGCCAATTCGTTGCAAGGTGTTGAGTAAATCGTTGGCCATCATATCGGGCAATAACCATAAGATAATTCCCATGGTGGCGGCGGCAGCTCCAACGATAATGATCACTTGTACGATGCGTTCGATCCTTTCCCAAGTTGAAAAAAAATCGATTATGACCAAGACAAATCCGAGGCTAAGAATTAGCTCGGCAAAGTGGCGCAATAGATTGGCCGTCAATGGACCGTTGCCTAGCCCAAAAATGAAGGCGAAAAGGGCAACCAGGATGAAGACCAATAGCGGGATCGTCACCGGTGCCGTAATAACTGTCCTTTGCTTGCCGGTTACTACCCTTAAGACCCAGATACCAACAGTAGCAGCCAACGCCAAGTCCAACAACGTTGGGGTAATCCCGACGTCAATCGGGATAGTTGCAAATGGCAATAAGCAAACGACACCGACGACAGCCCAGAAACCACTCTCGATATCTCGCAAGACGATGATAGCTGCCAGAACGGCGATCATCACACCGGTGGCAGCGAGCGGTCCGCCGAAAGCAAGGATCAATCCACCCATGACAGCCATCAGGCCAGCAACCAGGCCAACCCACAAAATGGTTGGACCCTTACTGCCAGTTAGAAAAGTACTGATCCGTTTATTGGTGATCATATAGTAAACATATTATCACGTTGAACTATCAGAACAAACCGCTCAACTTAGCACTTAGGTCATGATCACTACTCCACCCGCAGGTCAGACAAGTGTAGAAAGTCATCAGTTAACCGACCCTCTGTGGTCACCATTTGCAACCGGTCAAATCCGCCACCGTCCGGACGTGTATAAATCCCAATTATTACAGGGTATACTCCTGGTGGTATGTCTTCATCTAATCGAAAACCCATTTCCACTTCCTCGATTGAACCGGGCAGCCAATCACTTGTCGGTTGGTTCAGATCCTGACTCGCCCATCGCGTTGTGTCCTCGTCAATAACTTGGGCGAAAAAAGTATAATCTGTATCCAGAATTTTTAATGGACGCCAAAATAAGGTCAACTTTACTTCCTGCCCTGGTTCCAGTCGCCGTTGATTCATTCGAAAACCTACCAATTCCAGTTCATCCTCAAAATTCACAACGATTGGATTCGGAACCTGGCCCCCAATCGCTTCCAAGTTGACAATTTCCAGTTCAACAGATTCCAGGCCGTCTTCAGTCAACAATCGCTCTCCATTATCGAAATCATATAAACCGGTAACGATCGTTAAAGCAAGCGGTGCTACCGCTGTGTCCGGGATTTCTAGCTCATACCGATTGGTGACTCGATCGCCGGGTTGGAGGAAACTCGTCGCTAATAAACCTTGTCCCAGGTACATGTCCCTTTGGGCAATCGGCGCTCCGATAATTGGATCGATCAGATGCACAAAAACACTCCAATCGCGCTGCATTTCTTCCAGGACTTCCCACTCTAACACGACATCTAACTCGTCCCCTGGCTGCAACTCACTTGTTTGAAGTTGAAATCCTAAGAGACGGATCTTATTGGCAAAGTCTTTATTTACTATACGAAATTTATCAATNNATCGTCTAGGCATCCACCCCACAAATCCCACAACTAACATCGTGCTGAGGGCAGAGATTGAGGAAAAGACCAGCCGTCCTTGTGATGACCAGGTAATGGTCGCCCACCTGACTAACCCGGCGACAACAGCTGCAGCCCAGAGAAAACACAGTATCAGGGCGATATGCTTCTCCATAAATGCCAGGACATTGTAAAACATTGACTTGATATCGACGATCGGAGCGCCAGAGTTTGTATTCCAACCATATAAGAGCAACAGGCCATATAGGAAAAATCCAGTCACGGAGGTGATAACCACCGCATTGAGAACGTGATATATCCAATCCGGCATTGGGACATTAAGCCCGCCAAACAAACCCCAATATGAAATCATGAAACCCCACCTCTCGTCCCAGAGTTGGGCGATACTTGCTGGATGAGCCCGGCGGCCGAGTACAGCAATAAAGGCATTCCATCCGCTCCAATCGCCATACAACTGGAAGTTCCGATAGTACCACCAGCCGGCAATCAGTAAGGCAGGTATGATGACCAATAAGAAGCGTAAAATCGATCGCCAGGTCACCCTAACTAAACTCGCCAACTCGACCTCACGACCCTGATCACTCCATTGTTTGATGAATATCACCAGTATTGTTAAGGCAAACAATCCCAAAGCCGTGATCTTGGTTAAGGCACCCAGGCCAATGATGATCCCAAGGATAAGCAATCGCAAGAATTCTTGACGATTCGTTTCATCCTTTGGCCAAACGATTCGAATCATCAGCAACAAAGCAAGAGATGATAGGGTGATAACAAGATTATCATTGTTCACTGACCCGCTGATGAATAAGAACATCGGTGTAAATGCATTCACAGCTGCTGCCCCAAGAGCAATTTCTGGCCTACTCGGTGCTACTTCACGAGCAATCTGGTAGGTCAGGTAAATAGTTACTGCCCCGAGCATAACCGAAAAAAAACGGACCACCCGGACGGCGAGTTGGGTACCATTCAGCGGATCGGAATTAGGGTCATGAACGACTAGATTAATATTGCCATCAGAAGTAATGACCCCATTGTCAACATGTGGATTCAACCAGCGCACATCTTCCATGTCCGACGTGTCAATCCAA
>DOXE01000333.1 GCA_003519205.1 Chloroflexota bacterium | reverse complement strand
TCCAATCGTTCCCATTCCTGAGCACTAAATTGCATCACATCGTCAAAGCCAGATCGGCGCATGGAAAACAACAAATCTTTCAACGCGTTGATCTCTTCGTTGGAGATCTCACCGTCTGTCCAAGCAACAGCAATGATGACTCTGGCTAATTTCAGTATCACATCTCGATCGTTCATGATTAATCCTTCAATAAATTTAGAACCATACCAGACCAAAAACTGTATTTATAAATACTTTATGCTTCCTTACCCTCGCGGTGGCGTATAAACCACTTATATGTCTCAAAAACCGCGAAAACCACGATGCTAGACAGCAGGCAAACAGCCAATTCTGTCAATGATAAGGCTTCAGTTTTGAAAATTGATTGTAAAGGCGGAAGATAAATCAGCAACAGTTGGAGAGCCAGCGTTCCTAATACAGCATTAACCATCAATCGATTGGAAAATAGTCCGATGCTAAATAGTGAAAGCTTATTGGAACGTATTGCCAGGGCATTCCCCATTTGGGAGAGGACCAATGTGGTAAAAACCATCGTCTGCCAGGGTCCGCTGGGGTCATTTAACCAGGCGAAGTAACCCACGATCAAGGAAACCAAACCCATCAGGCTGCCGATCCACACAATCTGGCTGCCCAAACCCCTACTAAAGATGCTCTCCGTTGGCTTAAATGGCGACCGCTGCATCACCCCAGGTTCCCCCTTCTCCTGGGCTAAGGCGATGCCCGGTAGGCCATCCGTTACCAAATTGACCCAGAGGATTTGTAAAGGCAATAACGGTAATGGCATTCCCAAAAAGGGGGCCACAAGCATCAGAAATAGTTCGCCAGTATTACTCGAAAGTGTGTATTTAATGAACTTACGGATATTGTCGTAAATCACCCGGCCTTCTTCGACGGCGGCAACTATCGTGGCGAAATTATCGTCAAGAAGGACCATGTCGGAAGCTTCCTTAGAGACATCGGTGCCAGTTATCCCCATGGCGATGCCGATATCGGCTCTCTTCAAGGCTGGCGCATCGTTCACCCCATCGCCAGTCATCGCCGCGATCTGTCCCTTGGTTTGCAGGGCTTCGACAATATTCAACTTGTGTTCGGGAGAGACTCGGGCATAGACCGAGACATCGTCGACAACACCCATTAAACCAGAGACCGTCATTTGAGAAAGCTCTGCACCTGTTAAGCAATGATTGCCCTCGGTTATGCCCAGATCCTGGGCGATTCTTATGGCTGTAAGAGGATGATCGCCGGTGATCATGACCGGCCGGATACCGGCTCTCTTGGCCGTCGCCACGGCCGCTTTAGCCTCAGGTCGAGGCGGATCGATCATGGCTACCAAGCCCACAAAAACCTCTTCAACCTCCAACAACTCTTCTTCGGTGGGAGGTTCGGCCGCCTCGCAAAAACGAAAGGCAATGCCCAGCACACGCTGACCTTGTCTGGCTAATTCATCATTGGCCTGTTCGATCCGTTGGCGCCATTCGTCATCCATTGCGACGACCTCGTTATCGACCAACACCAGATCACTCACCTGCAAAAGGCTATCGACAGCGCCCTTGGAAAGCAACACATAGGGGGACTCTCGCCAGGGCAAATCAGTTTGTCTGGCTGTTTCATCCACCCGGTGTACGGTAGTCATTCGTTTTCGTTCGGATGTAAATGGGACCTCAGACACTCTTGGCCAATTTTTATCTAGTTCCTCTTTTTCAAAACCTAGTTTTTTGGCAGCCAATAAAAGCGCCCCCTCAGTTGGATCGCCTATGGCTCGCCAAGTCCCATCGGCATCATGTTTTAGTACTGCGTCATTGCATAAGGCTCCTGCTCGCACCAGGACGCTCAGGGCCCTCATCTCCGGATGAGCGCTTCTGTCCCATATTGCCTCAAGGAGCACCCCCTTACGGCTGACTAAGGTTTCGATGTCCTCCCGATTTCCAGCTACGTCCAAAATCGTGACTGTCATCTGGTTCTCAGTGAGAGTACCCGTCTTGTCAGAGCAGATCACCGTTACGGAGCCTAGTGTCTCCACGGCCGGCAACTTCCGAATCAGGGCCTTTCGCTTAAGCAACCGTTGTGAGCCTAAAGCCAATGTAATAGTGACCACAGCCGGCAAGCCTTCAGGGATGGCAGCGACGGCTAAGCTTATGCCGGTAAGTAATAAGGTCTCTAGTTCTTCACCCCGCAGGAAAAAGCCAGTCAAAACGACCACGGCAATGATGGCCACGGCAATGAGGGTTAAGGTTTTGCCCAATCTCTGTAGGCGCCGCTGTAATGGCGTCAGCTCATCACTTACTTCTTGGATCAGTCCGGCGATGTGGCCCAGCTCAGTATTCATGCCTGTTTCGGTGATGGCCACTGCCCCTCGACCATAGGTAATTGAAGTTCCCATATACACCATGTTGGAACGGTCACCAAGAGTCAGATTTTCACCCCCAGGTATTGCGATTTGCTTCTCGACCGGCTCCGATTCGCCGGTAAGGGCTGACTCTTGGGCTTTCAAGTTAGCCCCTTCAATCATCCGGCCATCGGCCGGCACAACATTGCCCGCCTCCAGGAGGACGATATCACCAGGAACCAGTCCAGTAGAGGAGATTTCTTGCACCTCACCATCTCGCCGTACGCGGACGGTGGGAATGGCCATTTTCTTGAGGGCGGCCATAGCCTGTTCGGCCCGCTGTTCTTGGGAGTAACCAATTGCCGCGTTGATAAAGACAATGGCCATGATGACCACTGTATCGATGATCTCGCCCAAGGCTAAAGAAACGATGGCGGCGACGATCAGGATGATGACCATCAACTCCTGAAACTGTCTTAGGAGGATTCTCCAGGAACTAACCGCATCCTGTTCTTCCAGCTCATTGGAGCCAAATCGCTCTAATCGCTCTCTGGCCTCTTCGCTTGAAAGACCATGCGCCAGATCGACATCCAGCTGTTCTTTTGTTTCCTCAACCGATAACTTGTACCAATCCATTAAAGATCCCACGCCCTAAGTCTAATCATCACTATTTCTCAAGAGCCGCCATATTAGTATGGTCAAGGCAACGATGGCCACGACCATGGAAAACGCATAACCAATCAAAGTCAACCGGGTGAGAAATGACTCTTCGATCCCAAAGTAGGTAACAATGCCAGCGGCGATGGCCGAGCCAATGATCATACCCACTATCATGATGGCGACAATTGCCTGTCGGGCTAGCGGTCGAGTTTTCCTTATCTCCCTGGTTAAATCAGAGGTATCTACCTCAACGACAAACCGGCCCCTCTCATACATATTAAGCCACCGTAACGTGGCTTCTTGCAGCGAAGGTACTCGTTGCAACAGCTCGCGCCCTGTTTTGGTGGCTTCTTTTTTGATCGCATCGGTCACTCTTTCTGGCGTGATCTCCTCAATGGCTAATTCTCGGACATTGCGCTCGGCCATCTCGACTACGCTGGCATCGGG
>DOXE01000008.1 GCA_003519205.1 Chloroflexota bacterium | reverse complement strand
CTGACCAAGAAACGGATGGAGACCATCGACGACGATGTTACTGAACGGACCATAGAGTTTATCAGGAAGGCACACGCGGACGGTGAACCCTTCTTCGTATGGTGGAACTCCACCCACATGCATTTTCGTACACACATCCCTGAAGAGGCGGAGGGTATTAGTGGTCAGGGCTTCTATAACGACGCCATGGTGTTGCACGACAATGCAGTGGGCAGACTGCTCGATCTGCTGGACGAACTGGGGATCACCGAGGACACCATCGTCCAATATTCTACGGACAACGGCCCCCACTATAACACCTGGCCAGACGGTGCCATTACGCCCTGGCGCAGTGAGAAGAATTCCAACTGGNNGCCGGTGACAAGCACTTCCACGTTCACATCGACGGCTACAACATTCTGCCCTACCTGACCGGCGAGACGGACGAGTCGCCACGCACATTCTTCTACTACACCAATGATGATGGCCAGGTGACGGCCATCCGGATCAACGACTGGAAGATCGTCTTTATGGAGCAACGGGCTAAGGGCATGATGGTTTGGGCCGAACCATTTGTTTCTCTGCGCTTACCCAAGCTCTTCAACTTGCGCCGTGATCCCTTTGAGCGAGCGGACGAAAGCTCCAATACCTATTGGGATTGGGTACTAGACCACGTTCCAGCCATCTACGCTGCCCAGGCCTTGACGGCAGAACAGATTCAATCCTTTAAGGAGTTCCCGCCGCGCCAGAAACCGGCGTCTTTTAACCTGGATACGGTCATGGAAAAGATGCAGGAAGCCACCGACGGAGGCCTGCACTAATAGCCTATGAATGGTGATTCCCTGGGGCCCGAGCTTAAGAGAGCTTAAGATCAGCTTTGGAATTGGCGTTAGGCCGGCTCAGTTTCAAGAACTGGGCCGGCCATTATAAAGACGAGTTTGACAATCCTGGTTCAGTAGGTAGATCCAGGCTTTGATTCTATGACCTAGCGTTTGCGAAGTTACCAATATCATCAAACTTATGTCAGATACTGATGAGATCCATCACAAGTGGTGGTTGTCAGATGGGTTCTTGGGCGCCATGGTGGTCTTGCTCACTGCCGCCACAGCCTTTGCCGCTTACCAAAGCGCCCTCTCCAGCATTGAGGGTGATGACCTCGATTTCGAAGGGCAAAAAACGCTAGTCGTGGCTACTAGCAGCTTTCTTAACGGTAATGCAGAGCTCATCCAGGACTTGCAGGCGTACGATGCCTACCGCTTTTTCAGCGATGAAGATTCGGCCGAAGCGGCCGTGTACCTGGAACGTATGTCGCCAAGGTTGCGGGAAAGACTGGAGCAGCCTGGAAATCCCTTGACGATGCCTACCTTTCGGGGACCTATGCCGAGGCCCAGGCGCTGATCGCCCAGGTAGAGAAGTTAGAGACTCAGGCTAACCAGATTGACGATAAGAACCAGATTTATGAGCTAGCAGGCTTGATCTTCGCCATCGGTCTGGCTGCAACCGCCTGGGCTTCCCTGGTCCATCCAGACCGGCGTATAAGGTTAATCTTCTTGCTTATCGCACTTGTTTGCCTGATTAGCGGTATTGGGGTCATCTTGCAGGTCGCCAGCATATGAGGCTAAAAAGCATACGGAGTTCCGGGCTGGATGCCAGAAAGAGGCTAGGGCAGTGAAAAAGCAGCGAATCGCCGGTTTTGCCTTTGTCATCGGTTTGGTGATGGCCTTGGTCATGATCTGGCGGCGCCTGTCAACGGATCGAGCCCAAGCGGCGGCAACGGAAGTGGCGCCCGATCTGGATCAGTTTCCAGGGTTGACGGAAGAAGAGGCATCTTCGCGCCGCCTCCCCACCCGCGGCGAGGAACGAGAGCAGAACGCCCGGCGAGTGCGTCGCGATATCTGGCGCTCCAGCACCTTTTCCATCTTCAACATGAGCATGATAGGTTTAGCCTTCGTCCAAACACTGCTTGGGGATCCCTTAAGTGCCCTGCTAACCTTTGCCGTTTTTTTACTCAACGTCGTCTTCAACGCCGCCCAGCAACTTTACGCCACAGGACAGGTCGAAAAATTGTTAGATCTGGCCAGCCCGCGGGCGACTGCCATCCGCGACGGCCGGATCAGGAGCGTCGAGGTTGATGAAATCGTCGCCGGTGATGTGCTTGTCGCTGGCCCTGGGGATGAATTCCTGGCCGATGGGCGACTTCTCAGTGGCAGACCACGAGTATTCGAGACCCTGGCCGCTGTTGACGAGAGCCGTGACAAACTTAAACGGGAAGGTGACCGGATTCAATCTGGTAGTTTCTGTCTCCAGGGACGAGCCGTATACCAGGTCACAAAGCAGCCTAGAGAACCCGATGTCCAGAAATGGACGCCCGTCCAAAGAAAGACCGAGTTAACTCCTTTACAGCGGATCATCGCTCGTGTTCTACGGCTCCTGCTAGCCATCATTGCCATCTTCCTCCTCTTCCTTGTCCTCGACATGCTCAACTTCCCCCTATTAGGACGAATTTTCGAAGCCGATTATCGTGAAACGGCTTCGGTCTTTTTCAGCATCGCTCCCAGCGGTCTCTTCTTCATGATCGTTGCCACCTATGCCCTCGGCAGCGCCAGGTTGGGCGAATTGGGGGCCTTGGTCCGCGATTCGAGGGCGGTCGAGTCACTGGCCCAGGTGACAGTTCTTTGCTTCAGTAAAACTGGAACGCTGACGGGTACCGAACTACATCTAGATATGATTCCCTCGGCAAATGGCCAACCGGCCCTGGCTGAAAGCCGCGTGCGGCAGATTCTGGGCGACATGGCCCATAGCACACGGAGTGACAATGTCTTTCTCCTGGCTATTGCTAGCAATATCGAGGGTAGCCGCCGGCCGGTAGAAGAGGAAGCACGATATTACTCCGCCCTCGGCTGGAGTGCAGTGACATTCTCTGAAACCGATGTGCGGGGAACCTATTTCATTGGCGAACCTGAGTCCCTGAGTCCCTATTTGGCTACTGAGGAGAGCTCAGATGAGGAAGATGAGAGTGCTACCCAGGCTGAATCCGGCTTACGTGGAGTTTTTGGTCGTTTCGGCCGATTATTCAACCGAGATGATCGGGTTGAGGAATTCGCTCCTGCGACTGAGAGTGCCAAACAGACCGACGAAACCACGGAAGGCAATATAGTCGGTCCAGAACACAGCGAGGGTGATTCTATGGCGCCAATGGAACAGGGTAGAAATATCTTCCAGCGTATTCAACATCGCTTGACGGACATTGTCCAGCGGGCCCAGGACGCAGATGCCGATACTGTTGAGGACCAGGGGCCAGTCATCCCTCAACCCCAACTATTGTTCGCCTATTCGCCAGAACCCGTACCCCTAACTGACGGCGACGGCCGGCCCCAATTGACTGAAGGTCTCATTCCTCTGTGCAACCTCACGATAAACGAAGAAATCCGACCCGAAGCGAAAGAAGCTGTGCAAGCCTTTACGGAATCAGGCGTCCGCGTCAAGATCCTCTCGTCCGATGACCTGGAACGCGCGAATGAGGCGGCCGAACAACTCGGTCTGCTCGAAGATGAATCAATAAACGGAACCGCCGTTTCTGGTTCCCAGCTAAGCCAAATGGCCGAGAGGGAATTTGAGCAAACAGTTCGTGAAGCTATCGTTTTCGGCCAATTATCATCCCACCAAAAAGGCGAAATCGTGCGAAATTTGCTCCGGCAAGGGGAGCGGGTGGCCATGGTCGGTGACGCTGCCGGCGACATCACCGCAATGGAGGTGGCCGATTTAAGCCTCACGTTGCAGAATGGGAGTCAGGCGGCGTTGAGTATGGCCGACATCGTATTGCTCGGCGACTCCTTCAAGGTATTGCCAACGGTATTAGACCGTGGCCAGCGCGTTGTCAATGGCATGCTGGATATCTTAAAGATCAATCTGGTCCAGATTGGCTACGTGTTATTACTAATCCTGGCCATGTTCATCGAAGGCAGGCGCATCTTTTATTACCATCCAACTCAGGGCGGTGTTGTTGTCTTTATTACCGTCATCGTCCCTTCCGTGGGTCTTACGCTGTGGGCGTCCCCTGGTGCTGTACCTCGCCAATATATGCGCTCGCGGATGGTGCACTTCGTGGTGCCGGCTGCGATGACAATAGCCGTAGCCGCGCTAGTCATCAGCTTCATTTTTGGGCGTGGACTGGTCGATATCGCCTACTCTCAGTTGGCTGTGGCCCAAGGGCTCGTACTCATGGGCTTAATACTCATTGTCTTTGTCCAGCCACCAACGCGTTTCTGGGTTGGCGGCGACGTCCTCAGCGGCGACTGGCGTAATACTTACATGGCCATTGGGCTCTTGCTCGTATTCGTTCTGGCGACCATTCTGCCGCTAACACAAGAGCTGCTCAGGCTAAGACCGCTCAATGATTTATTGGATTACGCCATAATCGTCGTCGTTGCTGTGGTCTGGATGTTCGTTGTGCGAGCCATCTGGCGATCTCCCAGGCTGAGGCGCTATGTGGGCATCTTATCCGAACGATTGGAGAAGAGCTGAGCCGATACGCAATGGATATGAATGTCACTCATCTAGTGGAGAATTGATCTTTGATTGATGTACTAACAGACCCTGAAATCTGGCTGGTTATTCTCGCCATCAGCGCCCTTGGTTCGTTGGCTCGCCTGGCCAACTTCTACGCCGGTCAGCAAGGCAAAGAGAAAATAGAGGCTGTCTACACTCGGATTAAACCCGAAACATGGGAAAATGCCTTAGGATACTATAGGCGCCTGGGCTCCCTTCCGCTGCTCGTGTCATCGATCCCGCTGATCGGAACGGTCCTGACCATCGGGGCCGGTATGGCTGGCATCGGCCGGAATAGCTTTCTCTTGTGGGTCATGATTAGCAAGGTGATCCGTAACTGGATACTGGTGCTTATCATCTGGTGGCTATTGTAAACCTTATCGCGGACATATTTTTATTATCAAGCACAAAAACCTTACTATAGTGAATTAGCATTCTAAAATAGTCCGAAAAACGGACGTAAAATTGCCCTTTCTTGCCGATTACTTAGTGAACATTAAATCAGATGATTCTTGAGCGTTTTTCCAGTGGTCGATCGGTGAATGTTAAATAATTCTTAGTCCGGATACCATACCTTTTCTTTACTTTTTTGGCCAACCAAATATAAGGCCGATATCTTTGGTCTTCGAATCCAAAACAAATCGATCCATCAAACCAATAAGGAGCATTTTGCTCAGATGAGCTTTGATACGGTATTCTTAGGTGCATGAAAATTGGTTATGCGCGGGTTTCTACAGCTGACCAGGACCTGACTGTTCAGACTGAAGCACTCAAGCAAGCTGGATGCGAAAGGATATATAGCGACAAAGCTAGTGGGACAAAGTGGGCGCGATTGGACTCGAACCAACGAC
>DOXE01000526.1 GCA_003519205.1 Chloroflexota bacterium | reverse complement strand
AATAACGCTGATATAGAAAAATTGGGATCACTTCCTGGGATCCATTTCTATTCGTCGGGTGCTCCCAGATACACCCAATTGATATTTAATCTTACCGATTCCGCTTCGCCAGCCGTTCAACAACCTGAGGTTCGGCGAGCACTTATTAAATCTCTCGATAGAGAGACACTAGTCGATCAGGCATTGTCTGGGCAAGGATTGCCCTTGAACGGACCCTATCCGTCATATTCGTGGGCGTATAATCCCAATTTATTTGCCAACTACAATTTCCAGCCTGAATTATCTGCTGCAGAACTCGATTCACTAGGGTGGGTGCGTGAAGAAGGGAACCAATTCCGTAGCTTTGATGGCCAGCCTCTACAATTGCGCATACTGACCACCGACGAGCCAGCACATTTATCCATTGCCGGGATTATTGCCGATCAGTGGGAAAATATTGGTGTGGATAGCGAATTGGAGAAAGTGGATTCAACCCGCCTCGATACGAAATTGAAGGAAAGGGAATATGATGTGGNNAGTGAATCACTTGAAACAGCAAGAAAATTAACTTCAGTTGAAGAAAGGCAGCCATACTACGAAACCTTTCTTCAATACTTTGAAGAAGATGTACCAGCTTTCACGCTGTTTCAGCATGTTTGGACATATGGGATTAGTGACAAAGTCAAAGAGGTAGATATTGGCCGAATTGATTCCCCACGTGAACGTTACCAGTCCTTCGAAAATTGGTACTTAGAATTTCGTGAGGTCGCGACAGCCTGTCCTGATACGGAAACTAGTTAGCAATAATTTCGATCTTGCCAAAAAGTTCTGGTTGGTATACGTTCACTTCGTGTCTCTTGATAAGTTCAAGCACAGCTAACAAGGTGATAGAGACATCTATCCAGGAACAGCGATCAGATAGCAACTCGTCGAAACAGATGCGTCTCGTATCTTTCATCCTTTGCCGAAGTTGCCGAATCTGCCCTTCAATAGTTACAAATCTTCGATCAACGGCGACTGATACGCTATCATCTCTCAACGCTGCTCTCTCCAAAGCCACCCTGAGAGCTTTCTCCAATTCCGCCAGTGATATTCCTGACATATCAAGGGTTTGCTCGAGTTTGGGAGGAGGGGCTACGCGTAGATAAGATCTCAAATCGTGCTCCTCCCGAAAACGAAGCGTTGCTGCTGCAGCTTTGAATCGTTTGTATCGCTTCAATTGCCTTGCTAAAGACTCGGCCGGATCCTCTTCTTCCTCGTCTTCAAAGAATTCTCCTGGCAGTTGTGGTAATAGTGCCCGACTCTTAATAACGAGTAATTTGGCTCCAACGACTAAGAAATCCATCAGTTGTTCGAGTCGCTCATCCCGCAATTTGTCTATTTGTTCTAGATACTGATCTGTTACTGCCGCCAGCGATATTGCGGTAATGTCCAGCTCGTTTCGTTCGATTAAATGCAACAGCAAATCCAGTGGACCGCTGAAGGTTGGCAATTCTATTTTATAGACCAATTGATTTTCAGATGTGATCTTCTGAATGGAATTCATGATGGTGCGATATCTTCTCTTGGTGATAGCAGACAATAAACAAATCCATTCATTTCTACCAACTCGATCGTCTCATATCGCCGGCCTATGACCTCGAGCACAGGTGGAGGATAAAACTGTGCTCGAAAGATAACCGAGTCAAATTGTTGATTATCAAGCATACCTATCATCTCGGTCAAGTCTACCTGTCCATTATTGTAGAGATTTAACAATTGTGTGGGATTGGTGATTACATCGCGGCCCGCGTAAAAATTGAAGCCGGCCTCTTCGCTGAAAGCTGCAGTTTCACCACTCGATACGAATTGTGCTATCCGTTTGCCAGCTTCAATATCCTCGTCATTAGGCGGCCGGCCAAGTAATCCCACACCGGCCGAATCCACATAGGGAATGGCTACGGCCGCACGAGGGGCTGAACATGAGGTTTGCGGGGCAACATAGGTTTCCACGGGTTTGCCAACTGCCGAGGCAATCGCTCGTAAAGCGGGCATATGGGTTGGCCAGTGAAATACCTTGTTGGCTTGAACCAGGAACAGTAAGGCGATGATGGACATTACAGCTACATACCATCTTGGTCCCTTAGATTTGCTCCATGTGACAAGCCGGCCGGCTACCAGGCCTGTCAGAATACAACTGGCTGCGATGGCTGTGGCAAAATAAGACTCGCCTGCACCCCATTTACCAGCAGTTATCCCATTGGCAGCCGCAATCACAAACCATATGGCATACGCTGAAAGTCGCTCAAAATAAAGTTGGTAAAAAGTTAGCGCTACAGCAGCTATGGTAAGGATCGTATGCAGCTCAAACCATTGTCGAAAAAGGCCGATGCCTTGAGCAGGGATATAAGGGTTGATATTGGCCGTGATGGTGTTGGTTAACCATTGGCCATTCGTAGCGCTGTCGATAATGAAAAAAATGAGGGCTGTGGCGGCGGTAAAAGGTATGGCCCATAAGACAGCTCGTTTGGTTTGGCGCAAAAAAAGGAAACCGAAGACGGCGATAACGGTCGCGTAAGCCAATTGTTTCGTATAGCCAGCAAGTAACAACAACACCATTACAACTAAAAGCCCCAAGTTGTTGCGTTTACCTGTTTCTTCCTCACGTTGGACCACGACAGTTACCAAGACCACGGCTAATGTCTCAAACATCACCATAAACATGTGCTGCCTGAAAAGTGGGCCAACATGATAAACATAATTTGAAGCCAAAAACGCGAGCCCAACAAGGATTGAGAGCCAAATTCTTCGACTTTCCCGCTGGACGGCATAACCAATGGCTACAGCCGTGATCAACGTTCCTATATAAGCCACAACCCGGCCTGTCCAGTATTGCGGGCCAAATAGCCAAATTAATGGGACAATGACCAAGTGGAAAACAGGAGGGTAATTTGAGGAATAGAAAGGATAATTGTTGTTGTCCTGGTATGGCCATTGCCCCTGGCTAAATAAAACCGTGTCCATAAGCTCAAAACCTTCTCCCTGGTCAAAATCAAATGGGAAACGGAAGAGGGAAAAAGCGTAGATGTTATAGATAATGAAATAGCCAATGAAAACGATAAGAGCCAGGCCGATTAGAAGATAGGCAATATAAGTCCAGCGGGGGTGTACATCAAGACTATTTCTTAACTCAGTAATTTCAGACATGATTCGAAAAATTGAATGAGGGTAATAATCGTGAAGAAGAAAGATCAGGCCGGGCGATCACCGAAAGGGAGCAGTGTAATACCCAGTACTAGAATCGCAAAAGAGATTACCAGGGCAATTCTTTGAAGTGGACCAATCCCTTGAAAATTTCCAGCTTCAAACCACTCTACAGCAAAGATTCCTAATGTCAGGAGAAAACCAAAAAACGCCAGGATTAGGCCAAGCTGTCGTTTCGTTATCATTGACCTGGGAGTTTATCTGAACTGCTCTTTACAACGCAAGCGAATTTGGTATAATCTTTTGCCTGCCCATGAAAGTAGGTAACATAATGTTAACTTTGCAATACCGCTAACTTGGCGGTTTTTGCGTTTAAAAGGACTGAAATGATAACTACAAAACCGCATCTGCTAACGGAAAATGGTCTGAAAAAATTGACAGAGGAGCTTAAGTATCTCCAGAAGGATGCAAGGGAAGCTCTAGCCGATCGCCTCCACAATGCTTTTCAAGATGGTCAAGATGACGATTTTGTCGAAAACGCAGAATTAGAAGCCGCACGGAATGAACTTTCCTTTTTAGAAGGCAGGATTCAGGAATTAGAGGAAATCTTAAACAACTACCAACTCATTGACGAATCGGACGATCCGCACGAGTTTGTTCGTGTGGGAGATNNGGGGAGATTGGGTGACCGTAGTTGAAATCGGATTTGACGAAGAAGAACGTTATCATTTGGTTGGCCCAGCCGAGGCAGATCCAGCTGACGGCCGGATTTCGATAGAGAGCCCGCTAGGAAAAGCGCTTCTTGGGGCCAAAATCAACGATGAGGTTAAGGTAATGGCGCCTAATGGTGTGTTACAATTTCGTGTCGTAAGTATGGGCTGAATCAATTTAATGTATACCAGCCAGTAATAAATAAGCAAAGCCCGTGACATTCACGGGCTTTTTTTACATATTTTGTGGGGATTTCATGAGTAATTGGCAACCTTCACCTTTAGAAGAACAACGATTATCTAAGCTAGGAAAGCTTGAAGATGCTGGTATCGAACCCTTTCCAATCAAGTCGAGTCGAAGTCATACGACCGCAGAGGTTAAAGAACTCTTTGTTCAATTGGAAGAAGCGAGCGAAGATGTTGCTAGCCAGGTTTCCGTTTGTGGCCGATTGCTCAGTATTCGTGATATGGGAAAAACAGTATTTGCCCATCTTGAAGATGGCGAGGGTCGCATACAACTTTTCCTGAGACGCGACGAAATTGGCGAGGATTCCCACCAATATTTCCGTAAATTGGTAGATCTAGGTGATTTTATAGAAGCCATAGGTGTGCCCTTCCGTACTCGCGCTGGAGAGATCAGCATTCGGGTAAGTGGTTGGCGGTTGCTCAGTAAGTCCATCAGCCCATTACCGGTTGTTAAAGAGCAACAAGTTGAAGGTGAAACTGTTCGATATAGTGCCTTCGCCGATGTAGAGGAGCGTTACCGACAAAGATACGCCGATCTTGCCGTTAACCCTGAAATAAGAGAGG
>DOXE01000291.1 GCA_003519205.1 Chloroflexota bacterium | reverse complement strand
TTTACCAATAAAGCAGCACGGGAAATGCGCCATCGAGTCGAAACCCTGCTCGGTGGAAACCCAAGTGGTTTGACGATGGGCACTTTCCATGCCACCTGTGTTCGCATACTCCGGCGCGAAAGCAAAGATTTGCTTAATTATGATCGTGATTTTGTTATTTTCGACACGGCCGATCAACGCCAGGTCGTAAATCAAGCGCTCCAGGATTTAGGAATTGACGATAAAAAATATCCGCCAAATAAGATGTTGGCCGGTATCAGTTCTGCCAAGAATGAACTGGTTACACCTGAACAATATGCGGCAAGCACCTATGTCTCCGAAATTACACGACGGGTTTATCTGCGCTACCAGGAGATCTTGGTCGCCAACAACGCCATGGATTTTGACGACTTGCTCGTAAATACAGTCTTACTTTTTGACGAGCGGCCCGACATATTGCAACAGTATCAGGAGAAATACCAACATATACTGGTCGACGAGTTCCAGGATACCAATACGGTCCAATATGCATTGCTAAAGCAGTTGGTGAATAGCCACGGAAGCATCTTTGTCGTTGGTGATGCTGACCAATCGATTTATAAGTGGCGCGGCGCAGACTATCGGAATATCAATCGTTTTCGCAGAGACTATCCAGAAGCAGAAATGATTTTGCTCGAACAAAATTATCGTTCAACGCAGATCATCCTCGACGCAGCTAAGGCCATCATTCGCCACAACAGAGGGCGAGTGGACAAAGAATTATTCACTGAACGAGAAGGCGGCGTCCAGATCACCATACGGGAAGCTTATAATGATGTGGATGAAGCGGAACAGGTCGTGGCCACTATTGAACGACTCATGTTAAACGGGATCGATCCAGGTGGTTGCGCCATCATGTACCGTACCAATGCCCAATCTCGCGTTCTGGAAGAAGCCTTCATAAGGGTTGGCATGAACTATCGCTTGGTCGGAGCAACGCGGTTTTACAGCCGACGAGAAATAAAGGATTTAATTGCTTATTTGCGCTTGGTGCACAGCACGTCTGATTCGGTTAGTTTCGCGCGGGTAATAAACACGCCGACCAGGGGCATTGGCCAGAAAACACAGCAAGCCTTTTACGAATGGGCAGAGCGTAATGGCTGGCAGCCAGGAGAAGCTTTGCTTCGTCTGGTCGAAAAGCCCGACCGAGAGCATACTTTCGCCAGCCGTGCTTTATCTGCCCTATCCAATTTCGGCGAGATGCTACAAAGCTGGATAATCCTGAAAGATCGGGTAAGCGTTGGCGATCTTGTGGACGAGATCATAGATGGGTCTGGTTACCGTTTCTACATAGACGATGGCACAGCTGAGGGTGACGATCGGTGGGCAAACGTGATGGAATTGCGCAACGTCGCGGGCGAGTTCGAAGACGTAGACTTGAGCCAGTTCCTGGAACAAGTGGCTTTGGTCTCAGATGTAGACGATCTTGAAGAAGATCCCAATGCACCCACCCTTCTAACCTTGCACGCGGCAAAAGGGCTTGAGTTTCCCGTGGTCTTCATTGTCGGACTGGAAGAGGGTATGTTACCCCATAGCCGCTCCCTAGAGGATGCCGAGGAGTTAGCCGAAGAACGTCGGTTGTTTTACGTCGGCTTGACTCGGGCCAGGGATCGAGTCTGTTTATCTTATGCTTTTCGTCGCACAATTTACGGCGGTTCCGAGTTAACAGTGCCTTCCCGTTTTCTCGGAGAAATCCCCGAGGAACTCGTCCACGGGGGTACAAGTGGCGATCGCCGACGAGAAGTCAAAAGAAAGGCTAGCCAGTGGCATTGGCCTTCGCCATTAACTATGAGTACAAGGCAAAATTTCGACAGTAGTTCCGAACACAGTACCAGGCGCCAGAAGACATTGCCCGAGCCTTATTCCTGGAAAGATTCGGCAAAGGAGGAGAAAAAACCCACTGTCACCGAGTCTCAATATCGAACCGGGCAGAATGTAACCCACGCGAAATTCGGCAACGGTGTCGTGATCGAGAGCAAGTTAACCGGTAATGACGAAGAGGTCGTCGTCGCCTTCTCCAGCGTAGGAATCAAAAAGCTTGTCGCTAGTCTGGCGAAATTGGAAGTGAAGGATTAAGGATCGGAGGTAGATATTCCCTTTTAACTCAAGCGATGGAAACACAATTCGCAGTTGCCAAAATAAACAAATACGCAATGCGAGAAAGTGGTGATACTCTGGAGATGATCGAGCGGCCACATGGTGGCCTGTCAATGGTCTTGGTAGATGGCCAGCGCAGCGGCCGGTCGGCCAAAGCCATTAGTAACGTCGTGGCTCGCAAGGCTGTGCAATTATTAGCTGAAGGTGTGCGCGATGGCGCGGCTGCCCGGGCAGCCCATGATTATCTTTATACTTACCGGCGCGGCAAAGTGAGCGCCACATTAAATATCCTTTCTGTCGATACTCGAAGCGGCACGTTGGTGATCTCGCGCAACAATCCAGCGCCGGTGATTGTTCATACTACAGACACCGGACTGTTCCTGCTTGATGAACCTTCTTCGGTAGTCGGCGTTCACCGTCAGGTCAAACCCACAATCACTGAGATTCCAGTAGCCATAGGCACGTTTGTCGTTGTCTTTACCGATGGTCTTCAACATGCGGGTAGTTCCAGTGGCTCAAAGGGGCTGAACGCGCTGACCATCGTCGCCGACCTGGTTACTCAGGGGGTCATGGATGCCCGTCAGATCGTCGACACCTTACTGGAAAAGGCACTGGAATTAGAAAAAGGGCGCCCTCGAGACGATATTAGCATCATGTGCATGTCTGTTGCGGAAAAAAGAGGGGATGATATACGTCGTCTCAGTGGGAGGTTACCACTGTGAACAGGTCTAAGCAGCCAAATCCAGCATGAAATCCGTACATATTAACCATGTTTATTTATGTCAANNGTTAACTATGAGTCGATCAGAACGCGACGACCACACCTTGATTTTCGGCCGGAACACTTGGCTGAGCAGAACCGGCGTCTGGCTCACGCTCGCCAATATTGTCATTTATATCTGGACACCAACGAATTGAACCCAACCCAGGTGCAGGACCAGACCCTGTCATTTCTACAGCAGTTCAGACCGGAATAGTATCTCCATGGCTAACCCGGGTTGGTTAAAAACCCACGTTCCTTTACCCAATAAACAGCATCCATTGCGGTTTCCAATAAACATTTACTGGCGATTGGCCCCTTTAGCCATGATTTAGCTCCCGAAAAGTCTTTTGGACAGGCCCCCAGATTCCAGCTTTTCCTTAAGGGCTTCTTGCATCTTTAAAGCCCCTGGTAGATCGCCCTGGATCTTTAAAGCCCGTCGATTACAATGTGCCGCCTCTTCATAATCGCCTAACCTCCAATAGGCTAAGCTCATCGTATGCCAGAGACCGGCATTGTCAGTTGCGAAGTGTACGGCCTCTTTGTATACCTCTATGGCTTCTTCGTATTGCTTAAATCGAAAGTAACAATCACCCAACTCTCTCTGTACCCGCAGTTTTTGCGGCACTGTCTTGGCCTCTTCTATGGCGCGGTTGTACCAATGGATGGCTTCGTCAAGTGTGCCTTGTTCTTGCCAATAAGCGATTTCAGCCCGTAAGATATAGTAATGGTTATTATCGATGCTCTCCAAATAATTCAGAACCAATCGCGCATCGTCCAATCGACCACTATAGATATAAATAAAGGGCTCGACCATATTTATTTCGAAGATATCTGGGGCTAATTCTTGAGCTTTTTCCAACCACTCTAATGCTGCAGTTAGGCCGACCTGCGCATACGAACCATCCTTCTCTCGAGCAGCCTTTAGAAGAGTATAAGCCACACCAGCACAAGCATAAGGGCGGGAATCACTTGTTTGGAAGGTCCGCAAGGCGGCGGTCAGAATTTTCGGATCAGTTTGATAATCATCTGCTTGGTCAAGACCCACTTCATAAACCCTCCGGCCGAGCTCTGTGGCCTCGGGGGACTTGGGCCAAGCCATCTTGTTAAGGGCCGGGATCATTTTCTGAACTAATACCTCGCCCATGATCCTACTTGCTCCTAAATGTTCCACCTAAAGATGAGAAGAACACGATGTTTATCTGGTCCTGAAACGCCTGTGGTTATTCATATATGAGTGTACTGAGTTTCGTGAAAAAGAAAAGACCCCTCTGTTGAGGGGTCTTTTCACTAAAACGACTTTTTATTGTTTAGAAGTCACCCATTCCGCCTGGGGGCATACCACCCGGCATGGGCATTTCTTCTTTCTCCGGCAGGTCAGTGATGAGCGCTTCGGTCGTTAGAATCATAGCAGCTATGCTGGCTGCATTCTCCA
>DOXE01000294.1 GCA_003519205.1 Chloroflexota bacterium | reverse complement strand
ATTCCGATTTGGGGCTATGTAGCCGATGCAACCCGTATATACGTTACGTGGTTGCGACTCTAGATCGGCGATGATCTGCATTGTGCTAACTTTTGGTGCACCAGTGATGGAGGAACATGGAAACAAAGCTTCCATGATATTGGCCACCGGCGCCCTGGTTTCTCCTACAACGGTTGAAGTCATTTGCCATAATGTTGGGTATTGCTCAACTTCAAACAATTGCGGTACGCAAACGCTCCCGATTTCACAGACACGACCTATATCATTACGGATCATGTCAACGATCATGACGTTTTCTGCCCGGTTCTTTTCAGAATGGTATAACCAGTCCTTTTGAATCTGGTCTTGTGAACAAGTCAAACCCCGAGGAGCAGTGCCCTTCATAGGTCTTGCCATTAAGCTNNTCGATCGCGTGTTTATACTCGTCCCAATTAATGGATGGAGACCATTCGCCGATGGAATAGGAATAAGCACCTTGCGGGGGTTCGATCTCTTGTGGAGCATCATAGAGGCCAAACCATAGTAATGGACACACTCCAGCTTGCCTTACTTTTAGTGCCCGATCGAAGGCAGGGGCAGCCTCATAAGAGATGAAGCCTGCCGCAAAAAGCCCGCGTTCGTTGACTAGTTTCTCGACCAGAGCCAGCTTTGGCAGCACCTGATCGTGATGATGGGCTACGAAAATCTTGCGTGGGTCGGAAAATCGCAGCCAGCGCTCCCCTTGGCAATCTTGCAATATCACTTGGTTAGACATATTCACAGTCTATTACAACGATCTGAGCCCAACTTGTATTGATAAGCCCCCTATTTGCCGGCTGAATCCTTATTCCCCATTCACGCTTCCACGTTTTTGCCCTTTCCCAAGGGCAATTGAGCGCTGGTATGCCGCCCAAATCCCGCGTGAAATCACTGTGCGCAGCCCACCTTTCTCCATATGATATAGCGCTTCGGCCGAAGTTCCCCCGGGTGAGGTTACTTGATTGCGCAATTCGGCGACGTGTTTGTCAGATCTGGCAGCAAATTCTACCGAGCCCCGCATGGTTTGGAAGACGAGTTGTTTCGAAATCCGGCGAGAAAATCCCATGTGCACGCCGGCATCAATCATCGCTTCCATGAGCAAAAATACATAAGCCGGACCAGTGCCACTGAGGGCTGTGGCCATATCCAGATAATCTTCATCTTCGACAAACACTTCTTGGCCAAGGGAACCTAGGATCGCTTGGGCTTGTTGCTTTTGGGACTCGCTTACCTCTGGGGTCACCGTCCACACAGTAATGCCCTGTCCGATCTGGGCTGGCGTATTGGGCATCGCCCGCACCACGGCCGCATGAGCCAGACCGTTAGCAATGACCTCGATCGGCATCCCGGCAATAATTGACACAACCATGTCTTGCCGCCGCAGATGACCCCGAATTTCCGGCATTACTTCATTAAGCACTTGTGGTTTGACTGAAAGTATAACGATCTGACCTTTTTCGGCGGCTATCCTATTATCAGTTGTCGCCTCAATTCCATGTCGCTCGCGGAGCTTCTCCGCCCGCTCAGGACGTGGACCGGCGGCGATGATCTGCCCCGGCTCCACGATCTTCTGCGACAGCAAACCTCGTATCATAGCCTCGGCCATCATTCCGCTACCAATGAAGGCAATTGTTGTGTCAATAAACATGATTCACCTAAAAATGAGTTGGAATTGTTAGAGTTTAAAATGAGCTTTGCGCAATGTAACCTTGGCTAAACGGTTCATGTCCACCGATACGCCAAGTCCTGGACTATCAGGGACGTTTATTGTACTGTCTTCCGCATTTAGCACGAATTCCGGTCTTGCGATATCGACTGCATAATAACGTTCTGTAGCCGAGATATCACCCGGTAAAATGAAACCGGGCAGTGACGCTAAGGCAAGTTGGCCAGCCCGGCCGACGCCGGTTTCCAACATCCCACCACACCAAACCGGTATTTCGTTTGCCAGACACAGGTCATGGACCTTTCGCGCTTCGGTCCATCCACTCACTCGGGCCGGCTTGATATTAATGACATCGCAGGCACCAATTGCCAGAGCGAAGCGGGCATGGTCGGCTGAAACGATGCTTTCATCCAGGCACAAGGGCGTGCGAATCAGCGGCCGCAACTGGCTATGATCATAAATATCATCGTAACCCAGGGGTTGTTCGATCATCAATAGATCCAAGTCATCCATCGCCTGGAAAATCGGCGCATCGATGAGTCGATAAGCCGAATTGGCATCAAGCATAATCGATCTTTCAGGAAAAGCCTCCCTGGCTATCTGGGCTAGCTCGAGATCATGACCCGGCCGGATCTTTAGTTTGATCCTACTATATCCCTGATCTAGGTGATGCTGAACCATTTCTAAGGTCTGGTCCATTGTCGGCTGAATCCCGATGCTAACCCCGACCTTCACTCGCTCCTTTGGACCTTCCGCGTACGTTTGGCAGAGTTTGCCGGCGATAGAAAGCCCATCACGCTGGGATGCGATATCCCAGGCCGCCAGATCCAGGGCAGCCTTCGCCAACGGATGGCCCCGCACAGAGGCCAACCAGCCAATCATTTCATCTGGCTCGTTCAACTCTTTGCCCAAGATTGACGGAATGAGAAAGTCCGAAAGGATATGCCAGGCTGTCTCGGCCGTCTCGTAACTGTAGCCAGGCGTGCTGTTTGCCACACACTCACCCCAACCTGTTAATCCATCGCCATGAAGGGCAAGAAGCAAACATTGGCGCTCTACTTGCTCGCCAAAGCTAGTTACAAATGGGCTAACCAATTGTTGGCTGATGTGATATAGGTCGACGCGTTCGAGGACCATCGTCTAGGCATCACCATGAATCAAGATGTAATAGCTACGACTGAATCCGCTATCGTCTAACCGCCGCACAAAATCCGTAATCAGGTAATTGTGATCGAAAAAATGTTCAAATAGGCGTCGACTATGATTCCTCCAAGCAGTGGCCAAAGTTATATCCGTTTGTTTGATTAATTGAATATTGGCTGGGATCTC
>DOXE01000306.1 GCA_003519205.1 Chloroflexota bacterium | reverse complement strand
TATAATGCCCGCGTAACCCTCTGCATCCATGATCTACGATTGGTTTTGTTTATATCCATAGTCATTGCCGCACACCTCCCGAAGGCGGAAGTTGCAATATCTCTAAGGTGCTGCTGTAAGTTTCCTGGCGTGGGCTAGGATACGAATGCCACAAGGAGGCACCGTGCTTCCCTCTGGGCTAACCTCTAGCATCCCAGGAATTCGGCTATAGATCATTTGAGGGCAGGTTAGTGACCTCTACTTACATAGCATATCAACAGGAGGGCTTATGGTTTAAGTGTCAGATGGTTGGCTTCGAGACTGATGAAAGCGACATATCCCAAAAGGAGTAAAAAAAATGAGTGAGATAAGAGTGATGGTCGAGATGACCTACTCGAAACAGCGACATGATCAGATGGTTGCGATGGCTGCAGCAACCACGCCCGAGCTAGATACGAAAGCAGTTCCTAAGTTAGAAGGTATCGAATGGGATAAAAACTATCCGCTTGTCGACCTTCCGGGCAGTATTTCTCTGGACGAACCACCCACAGACCCTACCGATGTAGGCATTCGTTTTGATATCGAAACGAGCCCAGAAAAGGAAACGTATCTTGTCAGAGGGGTTGTCGAAGATGAAGCCGCACTGGAAGCCCTTGAGCAGTCGGTGGCTGCTAGCCGGGCTGCTTTGCAAGTCTATTCGGATGTGGAAATACAGCCGCAATTAATTTGTCCCGGCGATCCCCCCTTGGGCACGGACAAGGATGTTGAGAAACTTTTATGTACCTCCCGTCTGCAGGAATGTGGGTTTGACGGCTCCGGTGTCCTTGTAGCCGTTGTCGATACAGGCATCAATATGGAGTACTTGCTATCGCGCGGCAAGCGCCCTAGTTTTGATGCGGCCCGAAGTTGGGTGCCTGATCCCTCTTTAGTACCCGGGCATTTGCCAATTAGTCATGGCACGATGGTCGCTTACGATGTCTGTATTGCTGCACCACGGTGCACCCTCCTGGATATCGCCCTCCTGCTAACCCAGGAGCAAGGGCAAACGATCATGTCCGGCTTTCTGAGCGATGCGGTATTGGCTTATCGNNATGTTCCATCCCAGTTGGGACTTTCCTGTTGGTCACCCTGGTAACTATAGTGATAATCCGAACCACCCCTTCAACCGCATTGTCGGTTCGCTCGAACGAGCTGGTGCTGACATTCTGTTTGCGGCCGGTAATTGTGGGGCTGACTGCCCGGATGGTAGGTGCCGGGGCGTAACCGTAAACGCTATTTATGGCGCTAACTCCCATCCCCAGGTCCTTTCCGTCGCCGGCGTGGATGTTGACAAGAATCGTGTCGGTTACTCGACCATTGGCCCCGGCCGGTTAGCTCCTCTAAAACCAGACCTAAGCGGCTATACACATTTCAAAGGGTCTGGCGTCTATAGCGCTGATGGCGGTACGTCAGCAGCAACTCCGGTTGTGTCCGGCGTTGTGGCTGCTTATCGCTCCCATACCCCTTACAATCCGGATAAACCGGCAACTTACCCGGCCGCAGTTCGGAATATGCTCACGAAAACAGCCGAAGATCGTGGTCTCCTCGGCTATGATTTCGAATATGGTTGGGGTATCGTGAATGGCTGCACGTTAGCAGAAAAATTGTGCCCAGCGAAAGAGCCGGAACCTGAAAAACCAGAAGTGCGTCGGTGCTGTTGCCATCACCACCATCATCACTACCAGTGCTGCTGTAGGGAGGAAGCGCACGACCATCACAGTGGCTGGCACAGGGAACACAAACATCACAAACACGATTGCGGCTGCCGGAAATATTAGAACACCGGCCGGAAGCACAGCTGCAATAAGCCGAAAGTAAGACGGAAGGTATAAATCACTCGTCAATAACACATTAAGAAGGGGCGTTCAAGATAATCGGTTCAGGCGAAACTTGAATGCCCCTGGTGTATAATATAGGAAGACGCATCGATAAATATTGCAGTGCGAGGAACCTTTATGGCTAAATTGATGATGAGTTTTCGTGTTGTGGGAAGTACTCCGACAATCGACGACATCCAAACACGTTTTTCCCTGACTAACGAGGAAATCGACCGGAACTTCGGCGTGGTTCAAGTGGATCCTGAAGAGGACCTCTACACCATACTCGTTGAAGAATCGGCCGCAGACAAAGTGCAACCAGGCGGAAATATTAGAGAAGTAGAAGGACCATTTGCTAATCCCCGCATCGAACCGTTTGGTCCTCCAGAGCCTTAATTCCCACCGACCATTTCATACACCGGAACTGCTATCCCCATCCGCGGTTGCGTAATAAACAGGAAACAATTTCAAACCAAGGCCTAAACAGCCAGCGGTCAGGTGAAACGACTGGATTGGCTTGAATTCACAAATTGAGACTGATGATTGAAACGCAGGTGCCTAAATGGTTGCCTGTTGTGCGACCGGATCCGGTCTCTATATTCTGCTTGGAGAAGCCACCTGGGTAATGGCAATGTAACAACGCACTTAGAAGATATCCCAGGAGGATCCCACCAATGTGAGGTTTTCGGCTTTTGGCGGTACTTCCGGGTCGCTTTCTCTCAATTGACGTTGAAACTCCTGGAATGAAGGCAATTCGCTTAAGGTCTTTTGTGCTTCGTCATTAATACGCATGACGAAGTGTACAAACGATTTGCCATCATCGAGCAGAAAAGCACTGTATTTGATATCCGGGTCGTTGATTTCTTTGAGATCGGCCATGACCCGCTGGATATTGGCCTTGTTAGTTTCGACATACTCTTCTTTAACCGTGTATTGAACTTTGACAGCATTCATGATTCTTACTCCTTTCTGCATTGATATGTAGGCTAAATGCCATTGTTCGGGTCTAGAAATTATATGTTGCAAGGATTGAGAGTAGCAACAAAGAGACAGGATGAAGGGGAGTGATAGCCTATTGAGCCAAAATGAACTGCTGTTTGCCGATTTCCATTGACCACCTATGGCAGTTGTCGCGGTGAAGGCAGGGGTTATACTTTGGGTACGTTATGTGGCCTATCATTATCAAAAGGAGAAACAACAATGACGAACTATGTACTACTCTATAGCGGTGGCGGCATGCCTGAGGGCGAAGTGGAACAAGCAGCAGTCATGGAGGCTTGGGGGGCCTGGTACGGCCGGCTCGGCGATGCCGT
>DOXE01000099.1 GCA_003519205.1 Chloroflexota bacterium | reverse complement strand
TTGTCGGGCTTGATGTCCCGGTGAATAACTCCCTGCCGATGGGCGTAGGCCAGCGCATCGGCTACCTGGGCCAGCGTGTGCAGCGTTTCGCTGAGCTTGACCACCTGGTTGTTTTCCTGGACGTGCTTGATATACGTGCCCAGGCTGGCGCCGGGCACGAACTCCATCACCATGTAGGACAAATTCGGTTGGTGTCCATAGTTGTAGATATTGACGATGGATGGATGATCGCCCAATCTGGCTGCCGCCTGGGCTTCTTGCAGAAAGCGTCGCTGAAATTCGGGCTGCCTGGCAAAATGGGGATGCATTACTTTCAGTGCCACCGGCCGGGCTAGATTCAAATCGTGAGCTCGATAGACGGCACCCATTCCACCCTCGCCCAAGAGGGAATCTATCCGATAATTTTCAATTTGTCTTCCAACCAGATTGATCATGCAATCCCCTTCCTATTATCGAGACCTTTCCCGATTTTGCTTAAATAACAGATTGTAGCTTGTATGGGCAGGTTTATTGGCATCGACGATTCGCTCGATGAGCTGGCGGTCGACCTCTTTTTCTGTCACGGGTAGCTTAACTGTGAAAGTGAAAGGATCCTGGTCTTTTTCAAGATCCAATATCTCCGGTTGATGACCGGTATAGATTTCCAGAACCCGCGCCAAAGCCCAGGCGGTGCCACGCCTGGCAAATATCTGATGGGCTTCAATCAGCAATTCCCGCTTCTGTTCCACCGACCAACTCGGATCAAAAGTGATTGAAAACCAATCAGCTAGCCAGGGTAAGAACTCGGGAGGTGCTGTTTTTGGATCCAGATAAAGATCGAAATTTTCTACATTCCATTCAATAGGGGTGAGAACTGATTCAAATATGGCCAGGAAACGGGCCATGAAGTCGGTATGATAAATACCGGGCAGATATTGCAGATAGCGCGTATCGGTGCGCGAGAGGCCCGGCGGTGGTTCACTGAAATCAAAGGGTTGTGTGCCATCCTCTGGGGGAGGCGTTGGGGGCACTGTGGGTGGTTTTACCGGCTCCAGTGGTGGAGGTGCTGGTTCTGGTTCCGGTTCGGGCGGTGAGGGAGCTGGCTCTGGTCTAGGTGGTTCAATTGAAATCTGTTCAAAAGTTAATTCGAAAGGACCGATCTGGATTTTTGCACCACTCGCCAGCGGCGCAGGTGAATTGGCTTCCAGCGGTTTGCCATTCAAACTGGTACCATTGGCGCTACCCAAATCGGTAATTTGACATTCTTGAGCCAGGCATTCAATCTGGGCATGGTTACGCGAGACCATCGGATGGTTTAACCGGATGTCCATTCCATCCTGGCGGCCGATGGTTGTCGTGCCCTCCGTCAGATCAATGGTCTCTTCCGTCTCCGGCCCTTTGACAATGATGCGGCGGATATAATTGTCAGCCATTTTAGAATCCTCTATACGATGGGCTTCGGTAGTGACTCCTAAACAAGCCCTTTCCTTAATTCGGCGATAAATGGCTCATATGCTGTGGTATCCTGCTCTGCGCGAACAAGAGCGCAGTAATCTTGGGCAATTTGACCTTGTTGTTCTCGATTATAGTCTTTATACCGTTTTCCGGCAGCCCAACTATCCCTCAATCCAGCCAGACCACCATAATCATAGGCTTTCCGGCCCAATCTGATTTGAACCCACAGACCTTGACCAATATAAACCGACCCAACTCGCTCGTATTGGAATGTATGAGTCAGTTCATGGACCACTAAGGCCAGATTGGTATCGCGGCCTTCCGGCATGTTTATGGTATGCCAGGTGGCAAAAGCCCGGTTTCCATTCAATCTAAATACCGTTTGAAGGATGCCTCCTTGGGCAATCCGTACATTCTGGTAGCGAATGGCCTTGGGTCCGAGAACATCAATGGCAACCATGATTTCATCTTGGGTCAATCGACGGGTCTCAGTTGCCAAGCGTAGGAATACCTGAACGAATTCGGGACCACCAAGGAGATCAAATATGTACCATAATAGGGTATGGAGCCAGATACTATAGTCTGCCAGACTAACATTAGGCGGCATCGCGATCAAAACTCCAATCAGGCGTCCAGTTCGTCGAGGAATTTCCCTAATCATATTCACGAACATCAAATTTTCTCTTACTAAAAGAATTCATCAGATCCAAGTCCTCCACCCCCACGGGGTTTTTTAACAGGCGGCCCAGGTAACGGACGCGCCCCATACCCTGTACCTGGTTCTGGTTTTACAACTCTCACGCCGGTTTGGGCAGCGGTTAGCTTTCGATCGTGATAGATTTTGTTAATCTGATTTAAGTATTCGTCTGACAACTGGTTTCGCTCGGACTCAGATAATTCTTTCAAATCATTCAAAAAACCTGGCAAATTGCTTGTTCTGATCTGTTGGGCTCTCATTTCCGGCTTTAATCGATCATAGATGGCACCGATCTCCCTGGTTGCTGCGCCATGCTCTCCATGGTATTTGGCGATAGCCCGATCACATTGATTTTGAAACTCGCCAGCTCTTCTCCTAATCTCCTTTTGTACTTTGCTCTTGGCGTCCCGGCCAAAGAGTTTCTTGATCTTGGTAACCAACGATTCTCTGAAGACGTAATCGTAGTCCCAGCTATCACCCCCATCCACAACCTGCACTGATTTCAACACCGGANNTTTCCCACCAGCGATCTAGCTTTATCCAAGATCCAGTCAATCGCTTGGTTCACTGGAGCCTGTACTTTCTTGATGATGCCCTTAATCTTTTCGCTAAGTCCACCCAACCCGAGCAAGCTGGCCAGAAAACTAATGACAACTGGGATAGCCTTGGCCAGCGATTGCTCGATGAAATTGGCCGCCTGGCCTAATGCGCCACCGGCGATGGCAGTGATGGACTGGATTATCCCCTGTACCAATGACGCAACCTGCTGGCCTTTGGTAACAAACCACATGATGATGTCGTAGATAGCCTTGGCGGCCTTAATGAAGGCGCCAGCCGGACCACCCAAGATGCCCACCAGCCATTGGATACCGGCCTTTATCACTTGCGTGACGATCAGATCTTTGATGGCGTCGAAGATGGTGTCTTTTAACGTGGATAACCGGTCTTTTACGAACTCCCACAGGCCGGCGATACCCTGCTCCTTGAGAGCCTTAAAGACAGTGAAAACTTTTTCCAGGCCGGCTACAATTTTTTCGCCAAATAATTTGACTGCCTTGGCCCGGAGATTTTCCCAGGTCAACCCCAAGACTTGCATGACCAGCGAGAGGATCCCTTTCAGGTCAAAACTCTCGGGTAAATGAATACCCGCCTCGGCCAGAGCACCAAACAACCAACTCATCAAGCCTTTCTTGAGATGTTTGCCGATATTGCCGACAAAGTTTTGCAGGCCTTGTTTAACTCCACTGATTAAATTGCTCAAGAAGCCGATAGGATTCTTGAGGATATCCTTAATGGCGCTAGCCGCCTTTCCCAGGACCGATAGGAACATATCCTTAAGTTTTAAAATGGTCTTGATAACGCCGCCGATTGCGCCGAAGGCTTGTTGCACCAAACCCTGGTTGGCTGCCTTCAACTCCTCGATCCGCGCATCGAGGGCCTGCAGGTTCTCCAAATATTTCTGGGCTAGATGGTCGATAAGTTCGTTTTGCTTCGCCTCGACGCTCTGTTCGAGCTGATCGAATTTACCTTGGATCCGTTCAGCAGCATTCTGACCTACTTGCTGGAGTTCAGCCGGTAACTGGTTAACATAATCCTGGATCTCCTGTCGGCCTTTGACAATTTCCGCCTTGGCCTCGGCGATAGCTGTTCCGATGATGGTAACGACGTTATCGATGACGGCATCCATATTCTGAAGGAATAGCTGCCGGCCTTGTTGGTAGAAACTGTTGACTTCCGATGGCATACCCAGCAGCTTATCCTTCGCCCACCGAGCCCAACCAAGCATTCCGCCGTAGCGACGCTCTTTATAAGCCTCCATCTTAGCGTCGACATAATTTTCGAAGGCCTGCTTGGCCACCTCAGCACCCTGGTCGAAGGTTTGGTCGACTTTGCTGTCAAGGTCACCCAGCTTTTTCTCGACGTTGGTTTTCGTTCGCTGGTAGATCTTCTGGATATGCCCGGCTACTTCCTGGCGTTTTTTCTCATCTTCACTCTTAGTCTGAGTTTGCTCATTCCCGACCTGGCCAAGCATTTGCTCGCGATCGCCATGCATGGACTGGGTCTTCTCCTGAGCTACTGCCGAGGCTTCTTCTTGGGCCTGGGATATTTGTTCCTGTTCGGTTTGACGAAATTCGGCCGGCGCCCTTTTGGCATGCTCTTGGGCTCCCTTTTTGGCCTCTAGGGCAGTTAAAAATTCAGGCTCGTTGGATTCTTCAAGTTGTTCTTCGGTGATATCAGCATCGGCCATTTGTTGGTCGAGCTTTTTACTATCCTCCTGGAACGGTGCTTCTACTTCTGCTTGGCCCTTGGCCTTGGGTACGGCTTGATGGGCGGCCACATCTCCTGGTGGCGAAGCAGATGGCGACTCCTCTAACGGCGTAACCTGCTTGGCNNGCACCGGTATCAGGTGCTTCGGCCGACTTTTCTTCCAGCGGCTTCTCGGATTTTCCAGTTTCCTGAGTTACCTTGGCCTTCATTTCGTTTTTTAGGCTGCCAACTTTGTTGCTTTGCTTAAACTGGTCGGCTTCTTGGGCACTTTTAGGAGCCAGAGCCTGGATCCGTTGCATCAACTGGGCTTTAAAACCGGCGGCGTCAAAGGATGGCGCTTCTGCTTGTTCCATTTCGCCAACCTGATTGGCTTGAGCTTTAGCCTCCAACTCACTACCGGGTGACTCAGCTGCCTCCTGAGCCTGGCCTGCTTTTTGTCCTGCAGACTCGTGTTTCTTCTTTTTACCGGCCTCCTTTTTGATCAGAGCTTTTGCTTTCTGAAATCCGGGATCTTCTTCAGGAGACGAAGGTGCCTTGGCCTCGGATCCTGTTCCATTAACTGCCGGTCCCACCATTTCTGCCCCTAAGTCTTCCTCCGGAACCTGGGCTCCTGTCTCTGATGAAGGTTTAGTCTGGCCCGGTTTAATCCCCGCCCTATTTTTGCCGGGTTCTCGTTTTTTTTCGCCTTTCTCCTGGCTGGCCTTTTGTTTAGCCACTTCTCCTTTTTGTTTTTCTTGTCCCTTCTTTTCTTTGGATTTGGCTGCCTCTTGCTGACCTTGGCTGGCGACCTGGCTGGCGGCCGATTCGGCCGAGGCCGCCGCAGCCTGCGCGGTCGCTTTTT
>DOXE01000218.1 GCA_003519205.1 Chloroflexota bacterium | reverse complement strand
TGTTGGGCCAGGGGATCTTTATAGCCGGCCGGGACATACTCGCCCGTACTCTTTATTAACCGGTAATCTCCTTCGTATTGGCCACGTCCAACGCGTTCCAGCATCTCAATCAAACGGTCGACGTCATCCTTGTTACTGTAACATCCAAAGCTTGCTCGTACCATACCCGGCATATTGGATTTATCACCCCGCAGCATCTGATCTCGCCACGATCCAGCGGTCGCCTCATCTAATTGAAGCAAATGAACGACGTATGGATGGGCACAAAAACAACCACTTCGCACACCAATCCCGCCTTCATAACCTAGGATGGCCGCCACCAGAAAATGGGATATCCCATCTAGGTTGAAGGGTATCGCGCCGACTATTTCATTTGCCCGTGCCGGATCGGATTGGCCATAAAAGCGTATTCCCGGTACTTGGGAAAGTCTTTCCAGTGTATAGGCGATGAGATCCTGCTCGTGAGCGGCTATATTGTCCATGCCAATCTCCATGAGGGCCTGGGCGGCCGCGGCCATGGCAACGGCACCAACCACATTGGGACTGCCAGCTTCATCCCGATCTGGCATTCCCGCCCAATGGACTTCATCCAAAGTCACCACGTCGACCGTGCCACCACCTGGATATTCAGGCGGTCCTTGAAGGAAGATCTCCTTAGGCCCGATCAAGGCTCCTGTTCCAAACGGCGCATACATTTTATGGGCCGATAACGCGACGAAATCCAGGTGTTCGGGATCATTATTATCCTTCATATCCATTCGACGGTGGGGCGCACATTGAGCTGCGTCCACTAATATCATCGCCCCAACATCATGGGATTTCCTGGCTAAATGGTGGACAGGTTGATTGTAACCACTCACGTTCGACGCACCTGTCACCGTAACCAGGGCGATCCGGCCGGCGTACCGCCGTAATTGGTGATCGAAATCATCTTCATCGAGTCTTCCATCTGGAGTGACCTTTACATGGACCGTCTCAGCCCGGTGGCGCCAAGGCAGGTCATTAGAGTGGTGTTCCATCTGGGTGCAAATGACTATCGCATCGTCAGCCATCGGCAAGCGGTAGGACAATTTATTGATGGCCTCAGTCGTGTTCTTACCAAAGATCACGGTATTTTGTTCCGGATCGGCACCTACAAAACGGGCGATGATCTCGTGGGCTTGGTCGTAGGCGATCGTGCTGACCCGTGATTTAAAGCCAGTTCCCCGGTGGACGCTTGAATAATAAGGCATAAAACGTTGGATGGTTTCCATTACATCCTTTAAGGCTGGCGTGCTGGCTGCATTATCGAGATTGACATAAGTAACAAGTTGACCGTTCAACAATGGCACTTGTTGATCCAAACCAACTATCCTGTCCCGCAAATTAAGATTTTGTTTTCGCCGGAATCCTTGATTCATCGATTTCTCCAAAGAAAAGTTAGTATTTTCATGATTGACATAAATAAACCCAAACTAAAGGTTGGGAATGCGACTATCCAGGGGCTGTCGTCTCCTATTAGCTCTACTGAGGTTTTCATTCGTGATAGTTTGTAGCCTGGCAAAATTAAGCTGGAGAACGTCAGGTTTTTCACGAATGAGTTTTATTAAAGTTGAAGGTGAATATTATACACATTCAACCGCTAATGACGATCATTGTTATGCCTAATCATTGTTCCTCTATCCAATTCGGCGTTATGAACAATTGGACTTCGGATCAACTCCGGCAGTAATATGACTCATACGGCTCGCATAAATTATTGGATAGCAAGAACCCGGATTTCGCATATTGTTGTGGCTCTTGACACAGAACGTGTCGTAAAAGAAATGGCCCAGCGATTGTGACTGGGCCATTTCAATTAATCACTGTGGATAAACAGTGAAGTCGACGGTTAAGAAAATTTTAATAAATTAGGGCTGTTTTGAACATGGGATCTTCTTTCCATGACGGAAGTACCTGACCTCATTTTGCAAAAAAAAGAAAGGTCCGGCCATATGACCGGACCGACCCCCCGCGACTGATAAGACTCTAACCAAGCTTCTCTTAATAAATTTTAAAGAATTTTGGCTTTTTAAGAAATAGGACCATCCGCCTATGACGTCAGTACTAATTTCGTTGATTTGACGAAGCCTTGAGAGATAGAAACATTGAGGGACAGGTGATATTCATATGCTATAAAGCAACAATGGCCCGGGGCGTAACCGGACCATTGCTATGAATCACTGAGCAGGAACACAGTGATGTCGACGGCAATACAATGATAGTTTCTTAAAATAATCTTAGGAATAGTACTTTGGTCCTATATTCATGCCGGGAACCTTCAAAGCTGCCGTTTAAAAGTATATAACAAACCTTTGGTCCCCGAACTAACAGTATCGGCCGTAACACTTACCATCTCCCATCCCTCGCGACCATGTTTTTCGACGACATCCCAATGCCTTTTGCCGGTTTCCAATTTCATATTTAGCTGTTCTGGCAGATTACCTTTTCCCGAAACCATCGGTATATAAACCCAGGTGTACTCCCACTTTTGCATTGGAGACCTCCCTCTATCTTTTATATGCCCTGCGGCCGTATTAATACCATCCACTGACGCAAGTAACGGATCAATACCAACTAACAATACTATGATTCCATACTTTTGTCAGTATCAGCAGACATCAGATAAATCGCCAAGGCGAACCAGGCAAGGATAGCACCCAGGAATACACCGATCAATAGTCCTATCCAAAACATAATGGACCTCGTGGTTTCTTAGAGTGGAAAGTATCAAAAACAGAGAAGGCCTAGCCACTGCGCTGACTAGGCCGGAAAGAGGAGTAAAGAGTAAATCCTTTACTCTGTTACATTTTAGGCATTTTTAAGCGGGATTTGAATGGGATCTTATATCTAGGACATGGGTACTCTAGAAAGCATAATAAGCCGGCCTAATTACTATCTTTCCAGGTATTATTCAGAACCCTTTGCCAATTTTCATGGGCGATTTTCCGCATAGCCTGCTCATCATATCCACCGGCGGATAATACAGCCATGAGCTTGGGCAAACCGGCCGCGTCACCCAAATCTTCCGGCATTTTTGCCCCATCAAAGTCAGATCCTAGGGCAACATGGTCAATTCCGATGATTTCTGCCACATAATCGATGTGACGAGCGATTTCCACAAGCGAAGTTTCGGCCTTAAAATCACCGTCCTCCCGGAGGAAACCCTTATGAAAATTAATACCTACGATGCCGTCACTCTCGGCGATGGTAACCAACTGCTCATTCGTTAAATTACGGCTGGAAGGACAAAGACTATAGGCAGCAGAGTGAGTGGCTACTAATGGCGCATTAGATAATCGAGCCACATCCCAAAATCCACTCTCATTCAGATGGGATAAGTCGATCATGATTCCAAGTTGATTACAGGCAAGAACGAGCTTACGGCCTTTTTCGGTGAGGCCTGGTCCGGTGTCAGGTGAATGGGGAAAACCGAATGGAACGCCGTGAGCAAAGGCATTGGTCCGGCTCCAGGTAAGACCCAATGATCGTAAGCCTTGATCGTAATATTGTTCAAGATTGCTCAGGTCAGGTTCGATGACCTCTGCCCCTTCAAAATGTAATATGGCAGCCAGAATTCCATCGTTCAAGCATGTTTCCAACTCAGCAGGAGTGCGGATAACTTTGAATTGTCCTTTAGACTCCTCCTCAATTTGAAAGAGTAAATCCATTATCCCAGATGTCACCTTCTGGGCGTAAGCCTTTTTCACCTGAGGCTGCTCAAGCAGATACGGTTTTTTGGGTTCTGACCGGCTATCCTCGTCCTTTTTCTTCTTTTTCTTTGGGGCCGGAACGAAGATAGCGAAAAACCCGCCGCCGAAACCACCTTCTCGAGCACGCGGCAGATCAAGGTGCCCAATCTCACTAGACTCAAAAAACGAGCCCCCCTCACCTCGCTCGAGTTCGTAAAGAGCTAAGAGCGTATCGTTATGGCCGTCAAAGATAAGGGGATAGGTCTTTTTATTCGTCATCATCTTCCTTGATAAATCCGGAAGCGCTGGCTAGCAGCTCCCGTTCGCCATCATACGATAGCCTTTTTAACGCTTCTGGGATTGTCATCCAGACCAACTTGTCAACCTCCTCATCGGGCTTGAAGTCACAGTCGCCGATCAAAAACATGTTCCAGAACAGGACAATTTTAGGCACACCTTCTACTGTATAACACGAACAGCCAGCAAAATCGCCAACCTCTACCTGGCAATTGGTTTCTTCAACCACCTCTCGCACGGCTGCATTGAGGAATGATTCACCCTTTTCGCGCCATCCTTTGGGCAAAGCCCAATCTTCGTATCGAGATCGGTAAACAACTGCAATTTGCCGGCCGAGTTGGGATTGGCGCCAGAGCAAGCCCCCGGCAGCCTGAATGATACCACTCTTACCTATCCGCTTATCTGCCATTGACCTTCAANNATATGATTCACTATGGGCACGATCTTGGACAGTTTACCTGAACCTTGCCTGGGGGCCAATTAGATCTTAACCAGCGTGAAAGGCTCAATTTACCATTGCTAAGAAGATAAGCTATCGCGAAACATGGGACATATACATAATCTCGGCTAAAATCTGGTCTATGCTTTTAGCTATCGACGTTGGCAATACCAATATCACCCTTGGGCTATGGGATGGCCATGAATGGCGGCGCCAGTGGCGTCTTAGGACCGTTCATGAACAGACAGTGGACGAGTATGGTGTCTATCTAAAGACGCTCTTAAGAGAGTGTAACTCTTCAGAAGATGTGGATGGGGCAATACTCTCGAGCGTGGTTCCACCTCTAACTGGCACCTTCGTATCAGTTTGCCAAGAATTCCTCGGACAGGATGCTATTTTGGTGGACTCGGAAACTTCTACAGGCGTTCGAATCATCACGGACAACCCGGCCGAAGTTGGTGCCGACCGGATCGTCAATGCTTCGGCAGCTTACCATTTGTATCCGGGTCCCAGCATTATCATCGACATGGGTACGGCAACGACTTTCGACGCCGTTTCTGCCAATGGCGATCTGATCGGAGTGGCTATTGCTCCAGGCCTGGAGCTCGCCGCTGAAGCTTTATCCAAACGTGCTGCCCAGCTTGGCCAAGTGGCATTGGTGGCACCCCCGCACGCCATCGGCCGCAATACCATTCACGCCATGCAATCAGGCCTCGTCTTTGGTTACGTATCTCTGATCGAAGGAATGGTCCGGCGTTTTATGTCCGAGATGGAAGTATTAGGTGTCCAAGTCATCGGTACTGGTGGACTTATCACCGCCATCACCCCCCACACCACAATTATCGAGCATGTCGAACCCTGGCTCACCCTGACCGGTTTACAAATCATTTACGAAATGAACCAAGGCGGTGATAGGGTTGCCAGCCGTTAGTTGAATATGAATCAACCGCAATATTTTAGGGGAGGTCGGCAGTTCCCTACGATCTTAGTCTTATTATTAGCGGTGATCGCAGCCAGCACCTCGTGCCAGTCTGATGTATTGGAGCCGCCGCGACTGGCTACACAGACGGCCTCGGTTATATCAACGCCAACTGTAACTCCGACCCTAATTTTCAGTGAAGCGCCAACGCCTACCGCCGATTCTGATCGCGACGAACCTTCTAACGCCGAGGAAGATAATTCCTTTAATCCATCTATCACCATTTGGATAAATGAAACTTCGGATTCTCATGAACAGGTTCTGAAGGAAATGACAGACACCTTTTCCGAGGAGAGCGGCATCCAGGCTGAAGTGTTATTGGTAACCCCACAATTGTTGCCAGAACTGGTTCAGACTGCGGTACTTTCCGGTACCCTCCCTGATTTGATCCTGCATCCGATAGAATTCAGTGTTGGCTGGGAAGAGGAAGGCATCCTTAACTCCGAAGCTGCATCGGCAGCGCTGGATTTACTGGGTAGAGATACTTTTGATCCAGCCGCTTTAGACATCCTGAGTACTGGCTCTAACCATGAAGCTGTTGCTGCACTTCCAAGCGACGGTTGGCAGCAGATGATAGTATATAGATCGGATTGGTTCCAGGAACAAGGGTTAGAACCACCGGACTCTTTTGAGAGGTTATTACTGGCGGCAGAAACGATATTTCAACCGGAAGGCATTATCTATGGCCTGGTTGTTCCAACTGATGCCTCGCTGACCACAACCCAACAGGTTTTTGAGTACCTGGCGACAGCAAATGGTTGTTCCCTTGTCGACGAACAAGGTCGGGTGGAGTTGTTACACCCCGCCTGTTTAGAGGCATTGGAATATTATCGGATATTAGTTAATGAATTCAGTCCCATCGGCTTCCAGACGGACACCAGCGCCTTAAATGCTTACCTATCCGGTCGAACTGGCCTTATCATTAGTTCACCCTCTGTCTTGCCGGTTTTGGCTGGTTTAGAGGCAGGATCAGTGCCGAATTGCCCAGCCTGTTCTACGCCGGATTATCTGGCCAAAAACAGCGGCTTCATCACCAGGCTTGATGGAATCGGTGATTTTTCTGAAATCGCAAATTTTAGTGAGATCATGGCCCTTGGTATCACCAGCTCAGCAGATCGGCAACTAGCTACAAAATTCGTCGAATACTGGTTTAATGAGGGCTACCTTCCATGGCTTAGCGTCGATCCGGAGCGCAAGGTGCCGTTACGCTGGGGAACTAATGAAGATCCTACTTTATTTCTCGATGCCTGGGGAGAGCTAGCCCTGCGACCTGGGAGTCCTGGAATAGAGGAGATCTACGGGACTGCTTTAGTTGAACAGCTGCAGGATGGGACCGCTCGCTCATCCCGATGGGGTTTTCAAGACGGTCAAGGCGTGTTGATGACACGAATTTATGAGGAGTTGCTCCTGGCACCCCTATTGCAAGAGATGTTAAGTGGCTATTTCACCAGTAGCCAGACTATCGTGGAGATGTACAAGGCCGTCGTCGATNNATCCTTTTTTTGCTACTATCCATTTTGGTTTAAGAGGCCCATGCTGCGGCGATGTGGACGGGCCGATTGGCCAGGGTAGCTAGCTCCCGACCGGGCGATTCCACAAGACGCGGCTCAAAAGTCGCGTCTTTTTTGTTTTGGCTCGGATACCAGTGTTAGGTAGAGAGATTAATATGATTGAACCAGGGAAAAATAGCCAGACACCTAAAGAAAAAAGGGGCCGACCGTTGGTTTGCCGTGGCATCAGGGGCGCAACAACAGTCAAAGAAAATTCGGCCGAAGCGATCCTGGCAGCAACCCGAGAGTTACTCTATTTGATGATCCGGGCAAATGACATCGACGTGGAGGATGTCGCCAGCGCGATATTCACCACGACCCGGGACTTGAACGCCACTTTTCCAGCATTCGCAGCTCGCCAGTTAGGTTGGTACGATACCGCACTACTATGCGGGCATGAAATGGAAGTGCCAGACAGTTTACAGATGTGTGTGCGAATCTTAATTCATTGGAATACTCGCCTACGTCCCGAAGAAATCGTTCATGTTTATTTACATGGAGCCAAAGGTTTAAGACCAGATCGGACAGAACTGCCGCCGATTCCTTTTGAAGAGATCGAGGCCGCCATCAATTTTGACCAGGTGAAATTGAAATTATCCACGCTTGATGCGGCTCCTTCAGATGGTTTACGAGAATGAGGAAATGATGATCGTCATAATGAAAGCTCAGGCCAGGATGCGTAACATCTCAACTGTCATAGCCCGGATCGAGGATGCAGGATTTAAGGTTCATCTCTCTGAGGGAGAGGAAAGAACCATCATCGGCGTTATCGGTGATGGCCGGCCGATCGATAGAGATCAGATTGAAAGAATGGCTGATGTGGAACGATGTTTGCCGATTCTGGAACCATTTAAACTGGCAAGCCGAAACTTCAAGCCCACAGGCACCACGTTTCCATTGGGCGATCACCTGGTCGGTGGCAAAGAAATCATCCTCATGGCTGGCCCTTGTTCAGTTGAAAGCCGCAGCCAGATCATGGAAACTGCCCAAGCTGTGAAGGAGGCCGGTGCTCATGTTTTGCGCGGCGGTGCGTTCAAGCCCAGAACATCCCCGTATTCTTTTCAAGGATTGGGCGAGGAAGGTCTTGAATATCTAGCAGAGGCCGGCCAACAATTTGGCCTACCGGTGGTCACAGAGGTCATTGAGCCAGCTCTGGTTTCCCTCGTTTGCCAATTTGCCGACATCCTTCAAGTGGGCGCCAGAAATATGCAAAATTATGCACTGCTTCATGCCGTCGGCGAATCGCAGCATCCAGTATTGCTCAAGCGGGGAATGAGCAGCCTGATGGAAGAGTGGCTGATGTGCGCTGAATACATCTTAAGTCATGGAAATACCCGGGTCATGCTTTGTGAANNTCCTCGGCCGCCAAGGCCAGTGTCGCCGCTGGCGCCGATGGATTGATCATTGAGGTCCATCCGGAACCAGAATCAGCTCTATCCGATGGCGTACAATCCCTCAAACCCCGGCGCTATGCTCAATTGGTTATCCAAATGAAGGCAATAGCTGAAGCAGTCGATCGTGAAATTCGATGACAGGAGTAATGAAGTACTCAATGTCGGAACTCAAAGTACGCCGCGTCCTTGATTCGCCCGGGCGTGCTCCGGCCGGAATGGCCTGGGACGGGCACAATCTTTGGCTCAATGATTATGAATCAGGCACGCTTTACCAGTTAGATACAGATAGTGGCAAGGCGACCAAATCGATCCTTAGCGCAGGTGTCGTCAGTGGTCTGACCTGGGATGGACAATCATTATGGCAAACACGACTAGATGAAAATTGGTTGCAGCGCCTTAATCCGGCAAACCATGATATTGACCAAACGGTAGAAATCGCCGGCTATAACCGTCTAACTGACCTTTCCTGGGATGGCGAGCAATTATGGGTCCTATCCCAAAATACAGGTCGATTACTCAAAGTTGATAGTAAAACCGGTCGGGTAATTATAACCTTCCCAATTCCAGAGGCTTCAACGGCAATTTCTTGCCACGAAGGATCGTTGTGGATCACTTATCCTGATCCTATGAAATACCAGGCAGAGACCGACAGCTTTGACTGGGTTAGTGAGGAGAGGCATTTTTTCCTGGCGCAGGTAGACTTGACCAGTGGAAAGGAAAAGGGACGGATCGAGTTGAGCTATTTACCCATGGGAGCTGAATGGGTAGACCGGCGGATCTGGCTGGCCCACCCGGCCGCCGGAAATCTTTATGAATGTGAATTAACATAGCCCTTCCTCTTGCTTGTCCGGTCAATGGCTTTCAGTATAATCCCCCCAAGCGATAATATAGGAGTATTTGAATGGCCCGAGCTGTATTTCCCTTCACCGCCATAGTTGGCCAAGAGCGCATGAAACGGGCGCTCATACTAAACGCCGTCAGCCCACAAATCGGTGGTGTGCTCATACGTGGTGAGCGGGGAACAGCCAAGTCTACGGCTGCCCGAGCATTAGCAGCCTTGCTTCCTGAGATAGAAGTAATTAGCAACTGCCACTTCAGTTGTAATCCTGAACGGCCAAACGAATGGTGCGATGATTGCCGGGTGCGCCATGTCGAAGGCGATTTGATGACCTTGACTCGCAAAACATCTTTTATCGATCTTCCGGTAAGTGCAACTGAAGATCGCGTGGTTGGCACGTTGGATATCGAGCTGGCTATCCAAAAGGGAGAGAAACATTTCGAACCCGGGGTTTTAGCCTCAGCTAATCGAGGTCTCTTGTATGTTGACGAGGTCAACTTGCTTGACGATCACGTCGTCGATCTATTGCTCGACTCGGCCGCAATGGGCGTCAATGTAGTCGAACGCGAGGGAATAAGCTTCAGCCACCCGGCTAAGTTCATCTTGGTTGGAACGATGAATCCTGAAGAGGGGGATATTCGACCTCAGTTACTCGATCGCTTCGCCTTCTCAGTGCAGATCCGTGGGTTGTTGGACCCGGAACAACGGATGCAGATTATGGAACGGCGCATTAATTTTGAAAGAGACCCGAATGCTTTTAGCGCGCAATGGATGGAACAAGAGCGCGAGCTATCGAACCAGATCGCCAGAGCCAGAGAACAGGTGAACCGGGTGCGCTATTCCCGCAGAGATTTAGCCTCTATCGCTGGCCTGACCGCATCTATGAAAGTTGATGGACATCGAGCAGATCTCGTCATCCTTCGTGGCGCCCAAGCACATGCAGCGTTTATGGGACGCGAGAATATCGCCGATCGAGATATCGTGTTGGCAGCCGAGCTTGCCCTGCCTCACCGAATCAAAGCCAGACCATTCCAAGAGTCGGCAATCTCCGCTTATGAACTTGAGGAACAACTCGAACAGGTTCAAAGTGATTGGGGTGGCGGCGAAGTCGGCGATGAAGCCGAGGAATTGGAACAATCTCCTGCCAGTAAAAAAAAAGTGTAGACAGCGAAGTTAGCGAAGGGGCAGATGCCGCTCAAACTGAAGCGGGCCCTCAAACTGTTCCTCAAGTACCCCAAGATAGCCAAGGGTGGGAAGGTGGTCAAAACGTCGAATCGGCCGAAGAATTTTCTACCCGCCGTTTGGATACCCAGCTTGATCGATTGACTAGACAATCGGCTGGCCGACGCTCGCGCACGAAAACCGAGCGCAAACGCGGCCGTTACGTTCAATCGCGCATACCCAAAAAAGATCGAGTCACTGACCTGGCGTTTGATGCAACACTCCGGGCGGCTGCTCCACACCAGGTGTACAGGGACCGCTCAAAGACCGCCCTAGCATTAAAAAAAAGTGACATTCGAGAAAAGGTACGCGTCCGCCGCTCGGCAAACCTGGTCCTCTTTGTTGTCGATGCCAGTTGGAGTATGGCCGTGGCCGAGCGCATGGAAGCCACGAAGGGAGCCATCATGTCCTTGCTAACCGACGCCTATCAACGTCGCGACCGGGTGGGATTGGTTGTATTCAACAAGAACGAAGCGACCCTGGTGCTCTCACCTACTAATTCGGTACAGCTTGCTCGCAGGGCATTGGCTGATATTGCCGTCGGCGGTAAGACGCCATTATCAGCCGGATTACTTTTGGCTTATGAAGTTTTCCGCAAAGAGGCCCATATTCACCCCGATGTTATGCCCTTGATGATCTTACTGACTGATGGTGCTGGAAATGTAAGTATGTCTAATCTTCCGCCGCAAGAAGAAGCCCACCGGATCGCCAGGATGTTCAAGGATGCTGAAATTCGTTCTGTGGTTATTAATATGGAACACGCAGCCTTTGATCAGGGTTTAGCTAAGCTTCTCGCTGAAAACCTAGACGCACCTTGTCACACCCTAGAAGATCTCCACGCAGATAGCCTTTATCATAAGGTTCTAGAAGTACTTTAGGCTGAATGGCCAATTCAAAACAGTTGGTCAAGCCATGCACTTTAGCGGCCGAAATGCATGGGCATAATGATATGCAAGAAGCTGTCATCCCCCACTGGCTTTAACACACCTGGCTCCGTAGATTTTGTTGTCTCCAGTGCCACCTGTGGTGTATCGATCACGCTTAAAACCTGGCTCATATACTTGACATTGAAAGCAATTTCGATCTCTTCTCCGTCAACGGTGGCATCAATCTGGGCTACATTGTCGCCTGTTTCCGTACTCGTGGCTGTAATCGACGCGTATCCAGGCATCAACTCATTACCGGGTTCTACGCGTACCCGGGCAGTGTGATTGGCCTCCCGGGCGAAAATCTCTGCCATCTTGCAAGCCTGAGCAAAATCCGCAGAATTCAAAACTGTTCGAGTGTTAAATCTCTGGGGAACCACCGGCTGAAAATCAGGGAAATTGCCGTCGATCAATTGGGTCACAAGGACGATATTTTCCAGTTCAAAGATGACCTGGTTACGTCCCTTGGGCATGGTGACGTAGACATATTCACAATCATCGTCGGCGATGCGGGCCAGTTCGTTCAGAGCTCGAGCTGGAATGACAACCTCTACCGGCTCTGTTGAGGGTTTAGGCAGCTCCAGCGACTTAATTGACAGGCGAAAACCATCGGTGGCTGCCATTTTTATCTGATTTTCTTCGAAGCGAGTCAAGACACCGGTCAGTGTTGGCCGGGCATCGTCAGTGGCCGCCGCAAAGGCTACCTGGGCGATCATTTGTTTGAGTGCCTCTGTCTCAATTCGGTGGCGATTATCTTCCCCAGCCTCTGGAACCAAGGGGAATTCTTCTGCATCGATACCTTTAATATTCGCTTCAGTTCGAGCACAGGCCAGATGTAGAGTTTGAGTGGCACTATCTAGAGCTAAGTGTACCTGATCTTGTGGTAACGCATTAACCAAATCATTTAAAGTCCGGGCAGGAACCGTCGTCTTTCCCTCTTCTTCAACCTTGGCGCCGATCCAGCATGTAACCACTATCTCCAGGTTGGTGGCCGAGAGTTTAAGACGGCCCTCGTCGGTTGCCAATAGCACATTAGCCAGTACAGGTAATGTAGAACGGGTGCTTACCGCCCGGCTAACGATGCCTAAACCTTTGGCTAGATTATCTTGCAGACAGGACACCTTCATAACCATTCTCCTGAAGTATTGTTGTAATAACCCGCATGGTTAGGTGAAAATAGTATACAAAATCCAGGAGGGGTGGGCAAGGTATTAATATTTATTAGCCCGTGCTAGTTTGTGTTGGTCTGGCTTGGCCACTGTGCAGCGCATGATAAAGGACGATAGCCAAGGCGGCATGAACGTTATGGGACCGACCCTTACCATACATGGGAATAAATACGGCCGAATCGCACTTCGCTAGCATGGACTTGGTTAGACCATGATCCTCATGCCCCACGACCAGGCAAGTCTTGTTGGGATAGGCATGAAGATGATAGGGTATGGCTTCGCTTAACAATTCTAAAGCTACTAACTGGTACCCTTCACCCTTTAAGGAAGCGGCCGCAACCAATGGATCTTTTTCATAGCGCCAATTCACATTATTACTCTTGGCTCGACTGATCTTTTCAATCGTCGGATGGGGTGGTGTTGGCGTTATGCCAGTAAGAACCACCTCGGAGACGCCAGCACCATCGGCTAGGCGGAAAATGGAACCGACATTTGCCGGGTATTCGACACTCTGGAGTAAAATCGCTATCTCTCGTTCCGGCCGGTACTGTCGCCGATAATCCCGCAAGAATCGCTTTAAATCAACGCCAATTAGCTGCTTCATCGTTCAACTGATTCAGGCGTGAGTGCGCTCCCTCTACCTGATTTGATTGCCGCTATTGCCTAACTTGTCATTGGCTATGTTAGTTCACGCCTGATTAAGAATTGGATTGTATCTTACTCGGGTAGGTGAACAAACCAGAGGGTATTTACCTGTTAGCCGGTAGGTAAAAGGCTGCCATTAACATCCCATGCCCGATCCAACTCGCACAAGGCTGCAAAGGCGGCTGTTCGTACCAAGATATCAGGATCTTTTAGTGCTTTCATCAAGGGATCGGTGGCTTCTGGTGCGGATACCTGAGCCAATGTCAGGGCGGCATCGGCTCGAACTTTCGGTTCCTCATCTTCCAGTGCCTCCAGCACCAGTGGTAGTGCTGCCTCACCCACCGGAACCATTCGCCCTTTTTCAACCGCCCAACTAACCAGCCAAGCCTGATCGCCAGGTTGTGGTGCTTGCCATTTACCGGCTTCCCCATTTTGGGTTATTTTCTGAAGAGCTTCATTGGCGGCGATTTTCACTATTGGTTGATCATCCTTGATAGCTGCTCTCTTTAGGAGTTCGAGCGACCATGATTCGTCCAGTAAAGACAAACCCTGTACAGCTGCGCGCCGCACGCTGAGCACCTCGTCCTCGATGGCCTCGCGTAATATGGCATAAGAATCAATCGTACCATTTAACGCCAAACCCTCGGCTGCTGCCCAGGATAATGGCTCGTCTGGTTCTAGGATCGCTTGTATCACAGCCCCTTCAGTGGCTGGCTCGTCCATCCAGGCTAGGGCATGGACAACTGCTGCCCGGACACTGGGGTTGGAATCTTCTATCAATCGATCGATCGATAATACGGCGTCGTCCTTATTTATCTTGGCAATGGCAGCTGGTATGACTTGCCTTAGCTCTGGATTTTCCTGGTGAATCAACTGATCTAACAAAGCACCTACACCCGATTCTTCCGTTAGAGCCAGAGCCAAGGTAGCCCTCTGCCGCCATATGATCGGCACATTATCACTGATAATCAGGCGACCTAATCGTACCAAAACCTCTTTGCGCCAAGCCAATTTATCACATGCCTCAGGAAGCCAGCTAGCTATTTGGAACAGGTACTCATGTAGCGGTGATGAACCATTTTCGAGGAGGGTGGTAACAAGCTTTTCACCACCAACTTTTCCGACGTAGAACCGAAGGACGCCTGACCAAGAGGGGTTTTTAAGGTTGGCCAGCACTTCGTTCTCTCGCCCAACCTGAACAAGATAATGGGTTGCAAAAAAGTCTCGCCAAACAGGGCTCAAAAAACCAAATCGACGCTCTCCATAGCTAACGAAAAGATCGCCACTGGTTACGGTTTCTTTCAGGCGGGCAATTGATTTAGATCCAACTTTTTGGTTAAAATGAACCAATATATCTTCAATCAAGAGGGTTAATTCATCCTCAGTCATGAANNCCCTTCCGGATCTCGGGCTATTCGGAATAACATCTGGCGAAACAGAGCTTCGAACATCCTTGACCAATCCCTAGGAGGATCCATTGGATCGTTTTTATCCGGGTAAAGTGCCAGTTGAAGACGTTGTGTTGTCTCGAGAGCAAGCTGTCCTGGTTGCCAATATGATTTTAGATCGAATTGTTCACCGGAACGGATCGTTTCTTTCCACATATCTGCCAGTTTTGTTGCCTGCCCTATTCGCCAGGGCATAATTTCTGAAATTATAAAACCCAGCTCGATGAGCGATCCCGAACCACGCGTTGGGCTGGCCACAAAGACCTGGGAATCTGGATAGGTCGATAGAAAAAGCTTTAACCAGCTTAATGCTGCATACCGATCGTTTTTCGGGATCTCGTCGTAACCATCGAGCAAAAGGAGAAGCCTTCCCGACTTGGCATTACCCTGGATCAACCGATTCAAACCCCTCCGACCAAGCACTTTAGGTCGTTTTAGAAGCGCCATCAATAAAGGCTGAAGGGGGTCTGCGTCTGAAGGTGGTTCTGCCTCTGACTCACATATCTGGTTTAATTCCAGTTCAGCAATATGAACGAAGATTGGTAACCGCCTTTTTATATCTTCATGGCCGAAATCGAGTCTCTCGGTTGATTTATCCCCCTGCGCATACAAATATGTGATATAAGCCAACAAGGAGGTCTTGCCGGCGCCCGGTTCGCCAGTGAGGGCAATCCATTGCCCCCGGCGCAACATCTGTCGTAGCGATACACTGGGTGGAGGTGTAACGGCGGNNACGGCGGCTCTTGCCGCCAGCTCAGGCCAGAGGTAGTAAAGTCTGCTGGCATCGGCCGGACTAGAACAAAAAGTCTGGTCCGTAAGCGGCACGAATAATCGAGGTTCCACGAATATTTTGTCGAGGGTGGCCCAAATACTTCCCAGATGTCGAGCCTGTACATAGGTGGCCATATCTGCTCGAAAGCGATCCTCAGAGCTGTTACCCAACCAAGCCCTCTGAGTTTTAAACCCACTAATTGCGGTCGTCCATCCATCAAAAAAGTAAGCATGTAACCATTTTTGATAGACCAGAGCAAGCATGAGGCCCAACAGCAGCCCAATGAAGAAGGAAAGAAAATCGGGTCGCCAACTGGTAAGTAGTTGTATCGACATGGTATCTGCTTCCAGAACCCTTCTAGAGGACTATGAACCGGTTCCCGATCATGGGCGAATTATCATTCCGGTAAACCCTAAGCTGCATGAAACAATGGCGATATGCATATCGCCATCTTGTTTAAATCGTATCATGTAATTTCTTATTGAAACAATGGTCAAATGGTACCCGCTCCCGAAGAATATCATGGTCATCTGGTACTTGCAGTCGCATAAGATATACTCCTCATCATGTCGCTGCCTCCGCTCAACTTTCCTTACGTCATCGCTGCGGCCGCACCACTAATCGTCGTCTTATATTTGATGATTTTTCGCAATTGGGGAGGGAGCAAGGCTGGACCTGCTGGTTGGTTGACAGCAATCATCGTATCTGTATTAATATTCGGTGCTGGTCCTAAATTATTATTCGTGGCCACGGGCCGATCCCTCCTACTAGCCTTTTTTGTCCTTTATATCATCTGGATGGCACTTCTCCTTTACCATGTGGTCGATGAAGCCGGCGCTATCGAGGTCATCGGCCAGGAACTTCCCGGCTTAGCTTATGACCCTCCGTCACAAGCCCTTCTATTGGGTTGGGTTTTCGGCTCATTCTTACAAGGCGCCTCAGGATTTGGTGTGCCTGCTGCCGTCGTGGCACCCTTGTTGGTCGGCCTTGGATTTCCCGCGAATTCAGCCGTAGTCATTGCCCTCGTCGGCCATGCCTGGGCAGTGACTTTTGGCTCCCTTGGTTCTTCTTTCTTTTCTCTAATAGCAGCTTCTGAAATTTCCGGTGAAATTCTTGCCGGACCATCGGCCCTCTTGCTGGGTTTGTGTTGCATCTTGTGTGGACTTGCGGTGCTCTGGGAAACCGGCCGGCAAGCGGCTCTTGGCAGCNNCTCTTCAATGCCAAGGCCTGGCGTACCCGCTTAACCCGAAGATCAATTGGGATTAAGGCAGGTGAATCACCGGTTTCTGGCCGACTGGCATCACACCCACAAATGAATAGCTCTGCTTTGGCGAAGGCTTCGGTTCCCTATCTCCTCCTCATAATCGTCGTCGTTCTCGGCCAATTGGCATTCCAAGAATCCTTATCTGTCCTGATCGTCGATCCCCACTTTCCTGAGGTAAACACGAGTTTTGGTTGGCTAACTCCGGCCGGACCAGGACGATCGATAAGCCTTCTTGGC
>DOXE01000341.1 GCA_003519205.1 Chloroflexota bacterium | reverse complement strand
GAACGCAACACCCATTTCGCGATGAGACCCAACAACGAGCTGGTGTCTGAAATTTGGAACGATGACACCACTGGCTTTCCCTTTAGCGGGCAGCCCAAGCAGGATATCCGCAGCGATATCGCTTTGACCTGGGGACCCCTCTATCGTGTGTGGTACGAAACCGATGGCGCCGAGGGTCTGGAGCCGCCGGACGATATTAAACGGATGGTGGAGATCATCGACGAGGCGAAAGTGTCCGACCGCGATCGCCAGATCGAGCTGGCGCAGGAGCTGTTCCAGATCTGGGTAGACAGCCTGTACGAGATTGGCACTGTTGGCCTAACACCGATGGTTCAGGGCGTGCTCGTTGTCAATGACAACCTCATGAATGTACCCGAGGTTGCCGGCAACGACTGGCCTTTGCGTACCCCTGGCGACACCCGTCCCGAGCAGTACTTCTTCACCCAGTAGTTTCATGGGTAGGGCTGACCCTTGTGGTCGCCATCTACAGAGTTGAGTGAGGATCAGATTGGAGCATTCTCCCAGAATGCTCCAATCTGGTGACCTTCAACAGGACTTTTACTGAGGGTATCGGAATGTCCCAATACATCCTGAAGCGTCTGCTGTTATTACCCATTTTGCTGGTCATCTTTTCGATCTTCGCTTTTGTAATCATCCAGGCTCCTCCTGGAGATTACATAACGACGTATATCGCCGATTTGGCTGCCTCCGGCTCAGCCATCGATCAGGCGCAAATCGATACCCTGCGCGAACGGTATGGGCTTGATCAGCCGATGTATGTGCAGTATCTCAAGTGGATGCAACGCTTGGTCACCGGCGATCTTGGTTTCTCTCTCGATTGGCAGAAACCGATCAAGGAGCTGATCGGCGAGCGCATTGTCTTAACCGTCATCCTGGGTCTTTTTACGTTTGCTTTCACCTGGCTCTTGGCCATACCCATCGGCATCATCTCAGCCGTGAAACAGTACTCATTCCTCGATTATTTTTTCACAGTTTTCAACTATTTTGGCGTGGCCACACCGACGTTTATGACAGCACTGGTCCTCATGTGGATCGCCTTCTCCCAATTCGGTGTGAGCGTAACTGGGCTGTTCTCTCCGGAATACATTGACGCGCCCTGGACAATGGACCGTGTGCGTGACCTACTGAGCCATATGTGGCTGCCTATGATCATCCTTGGCCTGGACGGCACGGCGCGTCTGGCGCGTATCATGCGCGCTAACTTGTTGGATGAACTGAACAAGCCGTATGTGGAAATGGCGCGCGCCAAGGGCCTCCCGGAGTGGAAGCTGGTTTTGAAATATCCGGTCCGCTTGGCCATCAACCCCCTGGTCAGCACCATTGGCTGGTACCTGCCCTTGATCTTCTCCGGCAGCGTCATCGTGGCCACGGTTTTGAACCTTCCCACCATCGGCCCCATGCTGCTGCGTTCCTTGATCAGCCAGGACATGTTCCTGGCCGGAACCATTATCATGATTTATCTTTTCCTGGCCATCATCGGCACCCTCATATCCGATATTCTGCTAGCGTGGCTTGACCCGCGCATACGCATGGAGTGACCAGCCTATGAGTGTCGATCCTTCCCGTATAGCCCCTGATCCCGAGATCGCCCTGCATCCGCCTGACGACGCTGTATACGAAGATCTGCCTGTGTCCGGGCAAGAAGCTGACTCCATTTATGTCGCGCCGAACTGGAAACTGGTGTGGTGGCGTTTTAAGAAGCACCGCTTGGCGCTTTTTAGTATTCTGGTTGTCATCTTGATAGCCGTGGTAGCCATTTTGCCCGGCTTTTTCAGCACGCAGGATCCCCATGAATCATTTGCCACCGAGTTATTTATTCCGCCGCAGCGATTGCATTTCCTTGATGAAGGACAGCTGCAGCTCTATGTTTATGGCGTGACCGGCGTCCGCAATCCGGAGACGCTGCGCATGGAATGGGAAACCAGTACTGAGAAGAAAATCTACTTGCAGCTCTTCGCTCGCGGTTACGCCTATGAGGTGCTTGGGCTTTTTGAAACCGATTGGCATCTCTTTGGTCTCGCCGATCCTGAGTCGGAGGAATCGTTTCACTTGCTGGGCACCGATCGCCTGGGACGTGATCAATGGTCACGGCTGATGTATGCCAGCCGGACTTCCTTATCCATCGGCCTGCTTGCGGTAATAATCAGCACCATTCTGGGCATCGTTTTAGGCGGCCTTTCTGGCTATTATGGCGGCACGCTGGACATGATTGTCCAGCGACTGATCGAACTCCTGCAGTCGCTGCCGGCTATTCCTATCTGGTTGGCCTTGACGGCGGCCATGCCCCGCACCTGGTCGGTGGAGCAGACCTATCTGGCAATCACCATTATCCTGGCCTTAATCGGCTGGACCACGCTCGCCCGCGAGATTCGCAGCCGTTTTCTATCCCTGCGCGAAGAAGACTACGTGGTTGCTGCCAAGCTCTCTGGGGCAAAGGAAGCGCGCGTTGTCTTTCGCCATATGATGCCCACCATGTACAGCCACATTATCGCCGCAGTAACTCTGGCCATCCCGGTTATGATCATCAGCGAGACCTTCCTTAGCTTCTTGGGTTTGGGTCTGCGACCGCCGGCCATTAGTTATGGTGTGCTGCTGCAGGAGGCGCAGAATCTGCAGTCGATCGCCCTGGCGCCCTGGCTGCTGCTGCCTGGCC
>DOXE01000039.1 GCA_003519205.1 Chloroflexota bacterium | reverse complement strand
AGCATATAGGAACAATGTTGGCCTGCCCCAAAATAGCTTTCGCCCAAGGCGGCCATGTTGGCCTCATTGCCCACATAGACAGGCACATCAAACTCATTGGCAACAAATTGGCGCAGGGGAAGGTTGGACCACTGTAAATTGGGCGCGAAGAGCAGGGTGCCAGAAGAGACATCTACCAATCCGGGTACACCTAGGCCAATGCCAAAGAGTGGCCTTCCTCGCAGTTCAACCTGTACAACACTTTCTTTTAATAGATACAGCAGCCTGTCTAAGATGTCCTGCTGATCATAACGGTTTACTGTGCTTTCATAGCGGCGCGAAACCACGCCAATGGCAAAGTTAGCGATGATGATTGAAATAAAGTCTACGCCGATTTCTACACCGATGATATAGCCGGCATCAGGGTTCAATTCCAGGTTTGTGGCCGGCCGTCCTACCTCGGATGTGCCATTGGTCGAACCCAATTCATAAACCAACTCGCTGGCCAGCAGCTCCTTGACGATACTTGAAACTGTGGCCTTATTCAGGCCGGTGTGGGCAGCCAACTGACTCCTGGAAAGCGGCGCATGCTGGCGCAGGGTGCTCAGGATCAGGGTCAGATTCATATCACGCATGGTGGCGTGGTCAATCGAGTTGCGCTTCATTGAGCAGTTTCCCTGAATAGTTTAGATAAAAAACAAACTAATAAAAAGTCTACTCAACTGCTCGATCGGTGTCAAGATGTGACGCCTTTATTCCAGCCTTTTCATGATTCATTTCCACCAGTACCTGACATTCGTCATGTGTAGAACATGATAAATGTCATAAGCATCTCAAAAATTGTTGACGCAGCCGGTAGCAAATGTATACTAAACTTTAATTAGTTTGGGCTCTAAACTTATTAACCACCATCACCGTGACCACCATCTTTTGAGTTAGCATTTGACAGCGTTCAAAAGAAACAGTGATTAGCAACTTGACAACCAGCAAACATTGAAGCAGTATATCGGGGAATTGTTAATTATCAATAATTGATAATTGATGATTCCTTTTGTGCGTGTTTGTGAGGAGGAACGTCGGTTATCTTTTCGGCGTCGAGTTTGAGTACACAGCATGAAATCCCTCGCTGATCAAATCTACGACCTGTTGCGGGCAGACATTGTCAAGGGCGAATTGAAGCCAGGAACCAGAATTGTCGAGCTTGACATCGCGACCGAGATGGGTACCAGCCAGGGGCCTGTCAGGGAAGCGTTACAGCGGCTGGAGCAGGAAGGCCTTGTCGAACGACGGGCGCGACGGGCCACGTTCGTCACCAGCGTATCGTTGGATGAGATGTACGAGCTTTTTGCTATCCGGAGCATGATTGAAGGATTTGCCATTAAACGCGCCGCTAAATCAATGAACCCCGAAAAAAATGCCCAGTTAAAGGAGCTCATCGAGGAGATGCGGTGGGCTGGGCAGGCTGGCGACATGTTTGCCCTGACCGAGCACGACATGCGTTTTCACCAGGCCATCTGCCAGTGGTCTGAAAGCGCTGCATTGCCACGAGCCTGGCACCCGCTATATAGCCAGATTCAGCGCTTCATCATGGAAACCCACCGTGACTATTTTGAAGGTTTGGATGATATAGCCGACACCCACCAACCCATCGTCGAAGCCCTGTCTCGTGGTGATGCTGAGGAAGCGTCACGGGTCATCCAAGCCCACATCATGTTGATCTGGTCTCGGATAGAGGCCAAGCAGGAACTTTCAGAGCCGATTTGAGGAGAAAAATATGCAACAAGTAGAATCGATTGAGGAATCAAAACGCTCTTCGAATGGCACTGGCAAAGCCATCCGGCGGATCTTCCAATCCCGAGAGATGGGGGTCTTCATTGCCCTGGTGGTGCTAACGATTGCCATGAGCTTCTTAAGCCCCTATTTCTGGTCATCGCAAAACGTCTTCAACGTCTTACGCGGGATGTCCACTATCGGCATCATGGCCATTGGCGAGACGATGATCATCATCACGGCCGGCATCGACCTTTCCGTGGGCTCCGTTCTGGCGGCTTCTTCCGTTCTCACCGCCCGGTTGATCTTCCTGGAAGTGGTGCCTCCCTGGCTGGCAGTGCTCATTGGCCTGGGTGGGGGCACGCTCCTGGGATTGACCAATGGCTTGGTCATCACCAAGGCCAAGGTTAATCCCTTCATTACGACATTAGGCATGCTCAGCATTGCTCGAGGCTTGACGTACCTCGGTGCCTCGGGCCTTCAAGGGACAGTGGCCAGCAACGTACCCATGCGAGATGAAGCGGTTAACTTTTTAGGTGCTGGCTATATTGGCCTTGTACCCTTTCCTGTGATCGAGATGTTCATTCTGGTCATCATATTTAGTTTATTCCTGCGTTTTACCGTGCTTGGGCGGCAAATATATGCCACTGGTAGCAACGAACAGGCGGCCCGGCTGTCTGGCGTACCCATCGACCGGGTCAAAATCTTCGTCTATGCCATAACCGGCATGCTATGCGCCCTTGCAGGTATCATGACCGGTGGCTTGTTATCCACTGCAGCCACCAATGCCGGCGTGGGTATGGAGTTAGCCGTCATCGCCGCCGTGGTCATTGGTGGGGCCAGCCTGATGGGCGGTGAAGGGACGATTATTGGTTCCATCATCGGGGCGGCCATCATGGCTGTGCTGCGAAACGCCTTTGTCCTGCTTCACGTGCCTATTTTTGCCCAGACCATCGCCATCGGCGCCGTCATCATCCTGGCAGTAGCCGCCGACCAATTGCGCCGGCGCAGTCGCTAGCCTTTTTTTGGAAAGAGAATAGCCTTAACCCTATAAGTAAAAGGAGGAGAGAAGATCGAAAAAGTCTCAAACGATAAAGCACGAACCCATTGGTTATCAAGTAATATTGCTTGTAGTGTAAGGAGAAGAAAACATCATGAAACAAATTAAAGTAGTTGTAATCATACTTGTGTTGGCCTTGGTTCTCGCAGCATGCGGTGGCCAGGCAGCCGAACAGGTACAAGAAGCCGTCCAAGAGGCGGCCGAGCAAGCGGCCGAACCGCAGGAAGAGGCTGCCGAAGAACCGGCCGAGGAACCGGCTGAAGAGCCGGCCGAGGAACCGATGGAAGAGGTCGAAGCTGGGGTGGTCGTGGTCGATGAAGTCGAGCTTCAACCCGGCCCGGCCTTTGACTCCCAATGTGCGGCACCAGACGAAGGTGTTGTCGTCCCAGCGGATCTGATGCCCGACCGGCCGTTGAAGATCGCCATCCTGGGTCTGGAGAATAATCCTTTCTGGATCCCGGTGAAAGAAGGCGCCTTTGCCGCGGCTGACGAATTGGGCATGCATGACACGACGGTCGACTGGATCGTGCCTGGCGAGGCGCACACCACCGATATCTTCAGCCCCGGCATCGAAGCGGCCGTGGCCCAGGAATATGA
>DOXE01000343.1 GCA_003519205.1 Chloroflexota bacterium | reverse complement strand
GAAGCCGTATATTAAAAAGCAAACCGGCCGTTGTATTCAAACTAAAGAGGGCTTTGGATTAGTCACATCCAACAACGTCCAAAAAAATTGATCTAAAGTGCGCATTGGTCTAAACTATTCGTAGAGACTTCCTTGGGGGCATCATCTCAGACGGTTTGGCACGAACAACATCGTAACCAGCCCAAGAAGTCACTGGTGGAGCGTTGGATGCTGCTCCTGGAGCGAGCGACAACACGTTGGCCAAGTTTACATAATGTAGTCACGCCTCGATTTGCCGATGAACGTTAATTTGAACCAGGATGACTTGGCAGCAGAATCTGCAAGCGTGACCTCGCTTACCGCCCAGCAAATCAAGGATTTGCTGCGGATGATTCCATACGCTTCGATCATCGTGAGCGAAGCGGGTCAAATTGTAGCGGCCAACCGCCTGGCTGAAGAGCTATTTGGCTATGCGGGAGACGAATTCCCCGGCCATCCCATTGATAACCTTTTGCCGGAACGTTTTCGGTCGCTCCACGCCCAACACCGGGTAGGGTATGTGGCCAACCCCAAGCCCCGGCCGATGGGGACCCGCCTCGACCTGGTCGCTTTGCACCGTGATGGGCATGAAATCCCAGTTGAAATCGCCCTGAGCCCGTTGGTTTTTGAAGACGACCTGTGCATTTTGGCCGTGGTCCATGACATCACTGAACGCAAGCTTGAGGAAGAAAAACTGCGCCGTTCACAAGAGCAAATGCGTGCGCTGTCGGACCGTTTGCTTACTGTGCGCGAAGAAGAGCGAGCACGCGTCTCGCGTTCGATTCACGATGAAATTGGCCAGATGTTGTCCGGACTGAAAATGGACCTGGCCTGGCTGCAACGACGTCTGGATCCGGGTCAGGAACAATTACTGGACAAAACGGAGGCGATGTCAACGCTGATTGACGCCGCTGTCCAGGCAGTGCGCCGGGTATCGACCGAACTGCGGCCGGGCATCCTGGACGACCTGGGATTGGAAGCGGCTGTCGATTGGCAGCTCCAGGAATTCCAGCGGCGAACAGACATTCAGTGCACTTTGATCAGCGATATGAAGGAAGGCGCCCTCGATGTCGAGAGAACGACGACTGCCTTTCGCATCCTGCAGGAGGCGCTGACCAACGTGGTCCGGCACGCCCAGGCCACCCAGGTCGAGGTCGTCCTGACGGGAAACGCGACCGAATTGACGATGGTGGTGCGCGACGACGGCCGGGGCATTACCGACAGCGAGCGCGACCATCCCCGATCCATTGGCCTGCTGGGTATGCGCGAAAGGGCCCGGATGCAGGGGGGAACGCTTAAGATCCAGGGCGTGGCTGGAAAAGGAACCACTGTTATCTTACGGCTGCCCTTGACCCCAGGGGAGGAGAAGTGACATGATTAGCGTATTTATTGCCGACGATCACACCATTGTCCGCCAGGGTTTGAAACAGATCCTGTCGGATACAGCCGACATCCGGCTGGCCGGAGAAGCCGCCACAGGCCAGGAAACGTTACAGTTGGTCCGGGGCGGAACATGTGATGTACTGGTGCTGGACATCAACATGCCCGGCATCAGCGGCCTTGACATCCTACACGTCTTAAGGAAGGAGCAACCCGAGCTGCCGGTGCTGGTGCTGAGCATACATGCCGAAGACCAATACGCGATCCGTTGTCTGAAGGCCGGCGCGGCCGGCTACCTGACCAAGGAAAGCGCCGCCGAGGAACTGGTCAAGGCCATTCGCCAGGTCGTTACCGGGGGCAAATACGTCAGTCTTGGCCTGGCTGAGTCTTTGGCCATGCGCCTGAATGAGACTGGCGACCGGCCGCGCCATGATACGTTGTCAGACCGTGAGTTCCAGGTCTTGCAGCTCATGGGCGCCGGCCAGACGGCCACCGAGATCGCCGGTTCCCTCTCGCTCAGCGTCAAGACCGTGTCCACGTATCGGGCCCGCATTCTCGAGAAACTGGGGCTGAAAAGCAGCGCCGAAATCATCCAGTACGCCGTTCAGCACCAGCTCATCCTGCCGGAATAGCTCGGGTCCCCCCGCCGGTCGTTTACACCCTTTCCCTTCGAAAAAGCGCAATCTGTTAGAATGCGACGGGGCAAGTTAACAACTTACCCTACGAATTCATCCATGAAAAAATTTTGACACACGCTCCTCATTTTCATTCATGGTGTTGAAGACATAAGCGCATGGACCCAGCCTGTAGGACAAACACCGACAAGCAGACCAGGATTTGTCCTACAAGAAAGTGCGCGCTTCGCCTACAGATTCTTGGCACCACCNNGCCTTTTTCTGCTGGCCGGCTGCCAGCTTGAAACGAAAGTAGCGGCCGCCGCCGATTATGAGAGCCACGGGCCGCAGACCCACGAAACGATGGCCAACAAAGCAGGCATCGTTTATGCCATGGATCCAGTTGACTTGAAGCTCTTCAACGCCGCAGATACATCTCCAACCACCGTGACGGCCAACAAAGCAGGCACCGTTTATGCCATGGATCCAGTTGACTTGAAGCTCTTCAACGCCGCAGATACATCCCCAACCACCGTGACGGCTGACCAGGCCCGTTGGGACNNCTAGACGCTAAGCAATATCTACTTGGCCTGGAAGGTCAGCGACATGCAGGACCATTTTGATCCATCCGGCTGCGCCCACGGACCCTGCTCTCTGCAACATCTTTGGATGCGGATGGTCAAAGCGATTCTCATGCTCGGCCGAGAAGGCAAGAAATTCAGAACTGCAACCGCTACCAAACTCCTGATCGTAAGATTTCTTAAATCCTGTTATCGGTTTAGATTGTCAAATGGTGTGGTGCTAATTTGGAATTGCTGTTCCCACTGGCGCAGGTGGTTCAAAGTCATTGTTATACGTAATCACGTGTTAGCAACCCAGGCAAAGGGGATTCGTACAGTTCGTGCTGGGGCAGTTGAAACTTTCTCGATATAGCAGATGATCGGACCAAGTTCTCCATGGACTTGCTTGAGGATTTCGATTTTGATGTCACCGTTTGCAACTACTTGACCTTGGTAAATCGCCACATATTGATTGGTATATTGTCTCTGGAGAGTCGGTTTAAGATCCGCGAAAGCAGCAACTTCCTCTGCAAAAGCCGCTACAACTTCGCCATCAGTGGGCAGGGCGAGTCGTTCGGCAAGCCACTCAGTGACCATCATGTCAAGCTTCTTATGTTGCTTCAACGCCCGTTTACGAAGAGCATCATATAAGTCGTTGGGTAATCGAATCATGTTTTGATTCATATTCTCTCTCTTGATGCTTATAATATACACGAATCATTATTATACATCGAAAGGTACTCAAATTGTTTTCTCCAAATGATACTTCTTGCTCGAGCTTTGCCACTGTAAGTGCCTATTAATTGCCGTCAGCTTCCCACCACATCGCTTCTCCATCCGTGATCACTTCAATCGTACCCAACTCGTCCGTCCGCAAAACGACCGCGCCCACCTCGGTCACCCGTTGCAAGGTCTCCGGATGGGGATGCCCATAGCGGTTCTCCTCTCCAACTGATATCACCACGTATTGTGGTCGCACAGCATCGAGAAAGGCAACGCTGCTTGAACTCTTCGCCCCATGGTGCCCGGCTTTGTAGACGACGGCCGACAGCGGCCGGTCGGCAGCCAGCATCGCTCGTTCAGCATCTTGGCCGGCATCCCCCGTCATTAGGAGAGTAAAGTGTTGGTAGACAAGTCGAACAGCCACCGACAGTTCGTTGTCGTGTCCTTCGGCGGTCGGCCGTCGGCCGTCGGTCGTCGGATTCAACACCTCCAACCGCACCCCGTCGCCGATTTCGATGGCCTCTCCTGCCCGGCAAGGGTGGATAGGCGTATTGGACCCGGCTGCAGCCGCCAATAAGGCCTGATAAGTGGCTTCTTGAGCTTTTTGGCCGTTGGTGATCAACCGGCCGATGTCGTAGCGATCGAAAACGCCCGGCAGGCCGGCCACGTGATCGGCGTCAGGGTGAGTGGCGACAATCATATCGATATCCCGGTCCCAGAAGGGGATCTGGCGGCCCAGGTGTTCGTTTAACACGGTCGGGTAAGCTCCACCGTCGACCAGGATCTGCCGGCCGGAAGGGGTTTGGATGAAGGTGGCATCGCCCTGTCCCACATCCAGGAAGGTGACGTGCAAGTTTCCGTCTGGCTGGCTGAGAGCCCAGCTTGTGGCCAGGATGGCCACGAACCCGGCCCCGAACAAGACCGTGGTCCAGCCCAGGTTCTGACCAAGGCGGCCAGATAGTTCGCTGCGTCTTTCCGGCTTCTGATAGGCCAGCCAGGTCAGGCCAAAGATCAGGCCGTAAACGGCCACGAACCCGGCCGGCGAGATCGAAAGGGGCACAGTCGCTCCGCGAAAGCTGGCGAAGAACCGCACCAGGCTGATGGTCCAGGCTAAAAACAGCCAGGCCACCCAGGCAAAGAGCTGGCCCAAGTCCGGGATGACCATGCCAGTTAAAGTTGCCAATCCGCCCCAGGTCATCACGCCAGGTTGGGCAGGCAGGACAAAAAGATTGGCCAGGGGGCTGATAAGGGATAGTTGGCCGAAGTGGTATAGAATGATCGGCAATGTCACCACTGTTACCGCCAGGGTAGCGAATAACACCTCGGCCATTAGTTGCGTTGCTTTACGGGCATATTCCGGGCCGAAACGGGGCTGTAGCCGGCCCTCTGCCCATTGGCTGACCGGACCTACGTAAAGCATCAAACCCAAAGTGGCGGCGAAGCTAAGTTGGAAGCCGATATCCCACAGGATAAAGGGGTTGATGACGGTCATGACGATGGCGGCGGTGAAGAGTCCGGCTGGGGCGAAAGTTGGCCGGCCCATGAGGCGAGCGGCGATGACGAAGAGGGCTCCCATAATAGCTGCCCGGACGACGGCCGCGTCGGCCCCAACCAGGATAGTGTAAAGAGTGATGCCCAGCAGGACAAACCAGGCCGACCTTTTCTGGCCCAGGATTGGCTTGCTAGCCACCAGCAGGATACCGGTGAGAATGGCGATGTTGAAGCCTGAGATGGCGATGATATGAGTCAGGCCGGTTACCCGGAACTGTTCGGCTAAGACTGGGGGGATACCGCTATCGTCACCCAAGAGGATGCCCGTCAACAAGGCCATTTCTGGATCTGGTAACATGCTTCTAATGGTTTGGCGAGCGCGATCTTTGACTGAATAAATGCCATTTTTGATTGGGTTGCCGTTCCCTTCACTCAGGATCATGACCTGGGTCGGAAAGATTTGGCTGTAGATATAATGGCGGGCCCAATATTCTCGCTGGTTGAATTCGGGATTGTTGAACGGGGCTTCTAAAAGACCATCGATTTGAAGGCGGGCGCCATACGGCATTTCAGGGTATTGGCCAGTCCTTAGCAGGACTAATCCTTCTACTTCTTGGTTTTTGCCGTCCGGTAAGCTGACCTTTTCGGCTTCCAGGATTATCTGTTGCCAACTGTCACTTACTTGTGGTTCATCGATCACGATCCCGACGAGTTCGACGTCATCCCGGCCGTTATAAAAAGCGATTTGGCCAGCATCGATTTCCCTGTCGGCGACCGAATAGCGGGCAGTTCCCAGGCACAGGGCGCCAATCATCAATAAGCAGAGGCCAACCGGCGGCCGGCGGCGGAACAATAAGGCCATTACTAGAGCGGCACNNCGGCGGCCGGCGGCGGAACAACAAGGCCATGACCAGGGCGGCACAACCCAGAACAAGCCAAAAACAGGTCGGGCTTTTTAAAACTACTCCAAGCCCCAATCCCACCAACCAGGCAATCCCCACATAAATGATGGCCATGATTAAGGATATTTTAACCTGAACACATTCTTCCTGTCTATGGGTGTATTTTCCAGGTTCGCGTCAGAATATTTGAGATGCGGAGGGACGCCAGGCATCTTGCCAGTCCACGGCCTGGAAGCGCGGGGTTCATTCAAGAAAGTGACGGCCACATACCTTTCCCACTTTAACCTGGCGTAAGTTTCGCGTTTAAAAGAATTCTGCTATCTTCGCTTCCCGAAAAAACCAGTAGCCTTCTTGCAAAGAGCCATAGATAATCGATAATCTTTTTTGAAATCGATTGGAAATTCAAAGAGATAAAAACCTTGTATTCCAAAGCTGATATTCGTAAGGCATTAAATCTTCCGGGATTCGACGTCGAAGCGGCCCAGAATAAGATGCTCCCCCGGCCAAGGGGAACCCGGCTCCCTGAATCAAACGGACCAACCCGGCAAGGGGGTGTCTTGATCATTCTCTACCTCCTGGATGGCCAGAACCACCTTGTGTTAACGCGCCGGCGGGACGATCTACAGTCACATGCAGGACAGATATCTTTCCCAGGGGGCCAGCGGGAAGATGGTGAAAGTCTACGGTCGACAGCTATAAGAGAGGCCCAAGAAGAAGTAGGTATCAAGCCAACCGATCTGTCGATATTAGGCCGATTAGAATGTTTATATATACCCCCCACCGATTACGAGGTTTATCCGTTTGTGGCCTGGCACACAGGGCGGCCGCGATTTAAGGCTCAATTAGAAGAAGTGGCTGAGATCCTGGAAGTGCCGCTAAGGCATCTGCTCGATCCCGGCAATCAATTAGAGGAGCTATGGGAGATTCGTGGATACCAGGTGCAGGTCCCATATTACCTGGTGGGACCTCACAAAGTTTGGGGAGCCACAGCCATGATCTTGAGCGAATTCCTCGAACGCCTAAAATCTTTGAATTCACCGCAAAGGCGCTGAGAGGGCAGAGAAAGAAAATATTATTCTTTTAAACCCAAGACGAGCCTCTTGATCCCTCGCTTTAAGAGCGGAACGTTGAAATTGATCAATAACCCAACCTCCATCTCATTTCTCTCTGCGTTCTCCGCGCCTTGGCGGTGGATCATTAATAGGGAGATAGATGGTGAAAGTGCTGCCCAGGCCTACCTGGCTGTTGGCTTCGATCCGGCCGCCATGGGCCTCGACCAATTCTTTGACTATGGAAAGACCTAAGCCTGAACTACGACGGCTGGAACTTGTTGCCCGTGATTTATCTACTTGATAAAAACGTTCGAAGATACGATTCAGTTCTTCTTGGGGAATACCGGATCCTGTGTCTTGGATCATTATCTCGACGCCATCAGTCGAAGATGGTCGCGATCTGAGGCGAACTTCACCCCCTTCTTCGGTGTGAACCAAAGCATTATCTACCAAGTTGGCCAGGGCTTGGGACAACCGGTCATAATCCCCAAAAATGAGAGGCACGGGTTGTGCCTCCACCTTCAGGGTCACTCCTTTCTCTTGCGCCTGAAGGGCGAAGCTGTTCTCAATGTCGGTCAGGAGCTGTTGCAAGTCGACCGCCTCGTGAGCCAGCTCCAATTGGCCCGAATCGATCCGGGCCAGCTCAAGCAACTGGGCTACCATACGCTCCATTCGGGAAGCTTCGTCATAGATGATGCCGGCCGCGCGCTGTTGTTGGTTTAGATCTGTTGCCGTTCCATCCAGCAAGGCTTGACTCCAGCCCCTAATCGAGGTGAGCGGCGTTTTTAAGTCGTGCGAAACGTTAGTCAAGAAGTCACGCTGCACCTGCTGGGTTACGGCAACCTGAGATGCCATCGCGTTGAAGCTGCCGGCTACTTTCTGTACTTCTTCTGGACCACTCAAGGGAAGCTGCTGGTCATAATCACCTTGGGCGATGGCCTCGCTGGCTGTGGCTAACCTTTGTAATGGCTGGGTAACTGAGCGGGCGATCAACGCCGCCAGCACAAGGGACAACAAAAAAGCGATGAGACCCGCAAAACAAAGAGGACGAAAGAACGTTTCCCGGAAGAATTGCAAAACGGTTGGTTCGGGCTGGGCAATGAGCAGGATGAGTCGACTGGCCGTTCCGCCAGCCAGAGCTTGCGGGAAAACCAACCAGGCTGATCCATCTGGNNCGGATGACATCACCCAACCTGGTTCCTGTCCAATTCTCACCTTCCTCTTGGCTATCAAATACAACCAAGCCATTGGCCCGGTTAAGAAGCAACATCCGGACCCCTTGTTCGCTTGCCGTTTCTGACAAGGTTTCCCTGATTTCTGGTAGCGTCGCCTCTTGTTCCAACAGGCGGGCTAGCTCGCGTCGAGTGCCTTGGGCAACGCCACTCAATTGTCGCAGCGTGGGTAATACTCTAGAAGCTTGTGTAGCAGAGATGGCTAATAAAGCCAGGGCCATGAGCAAAAGGGCAATGGCGATGATGGACAGGTAAGTAATTAACAATCGGCTGCGCAAGCTGCGGAACATTAGCCAATGATACCAGGGTCGCGTGAAGAAGTAGTGTGGAAATTGTTATCGAATTGTAAAGTGAGGGCTTCTTAACTGATCCCGAGACGACAATAGATGCCTAACCTCTCTACCCTTCGGCCACCAGTTTGTACCCCTTTCCCCAAACCGTCTCGATTCGCAGGTTGCTACCCTTGAGCTTTTCGCGTAATTGTGCGATGTGAACATCTACTGTACGGGTGGCGCCGTAATATTCATAGCCCCATGCCAAATCCAGCAAATTTTCTCGACTTAGAACCATATTGGGGTAATCTATCATGGTCAATAACAGATCAAATTCTTTCGTTCGCAGGTTAATGCGCTGACCGGCCGCCGTCACTTCATAGCGACCAGGATCGACTATCACATCGCCTAATCGGCGCACCTTATCAGCCGGTAGGCTTTCATCTGGCCAGGTCCGGCGTAGCACAGCCCGTACCCGAGCCACCAGTTCGCGGGGATTAAAGGGCTTGGTGAGATAATCATCCGCTCCTGCCAAGAAACCATTGACCCTATCTTCATCTTTTATTTTGGCCGTTAAAAACAATATCGGTATTTCAGAAAGACGTGAATCTGCGCGCATAGTGCGGCAAACCTCATAACCATCCATATCGGGCATCATCACATCCAGGATG
>DOXE01000299.1 GCA_003519205.1 Chloroflexota bacterium | reverse complement strand
CAAATAGATATCCTAAATCCGCCATGCTCAATCATCCATGCCAAGGTCTGGTTGCTCAAAATCATAAATCTTGACGGCTTCTTCTTTGGTTGACAAGGTTGGATTAATGGAATCCGCTAAGGGTAAGCGCTCCCCACTTTCATCGTTATAGAAGCCAAGCCATAATTCGTATCTCCCCGGTCCAAGATCGTTCAGCGGAATCGATAGAGTGTCGGTGACGATCTCATTTGCCTCCCACCAATCGGTAGGATACGTCCAATTTCGGGGAATTGCGTCGATCTGGCCGGCGATTACATTCGTGCCTGCTTCCCTCAAGTGGGCAAAAGTCTTGTATGATTCACCCATACGTTTTAGCGCATGCCATCGCACATCCAGCTCTAGGGTGTTTGACTTAGAATTGGTGACGTCATATTCGGACAGGGCAATCACGTCCCCCCAAATAACATCGTAAGCTAATTTTGAGTTTATTTTCGAAGTATTGAAGGTTCTGGGCAAAGCAGAATAGGTTATTTCACCAATCACGATGCCAAAGCGGTCATCCACTTCTTTTCTGGTGTTAATCGAGGCCAAGATCGAATAGGCGCCGCTTTCCAGATAGGGGCTAATCCGAAACTTGTAGGTTTCATATCTGATCTCAGGAATCGACCACTGGCTAGTCGGCAAATCTGGTGACAACGGTTCACATACCTTTTGCTTACTTTCACCGTTGCTGTTTTTGATTGAGAAGCAAACTTCATAATCGGCTAGAATCTCTTTGTCGGCAATCCACTTGACAGTCATATCAACCTCACCTGCCTGTGACAAAGTACTCGAAACCTCATCATGAGCCAGGATGCCTAACCCATCTATCTGTGTAGCTTGGTTGGTCAGCTCGCCAATATCGTCTGGATCACATTGCATCACGATGAATTTTTCTCCATCATATACCCGCATACTTTGGGGAATGTCCCCTAAAACATAGCCCGCCTGCGAGGCAACTTCGGGATATAGAACACTGTTATATGGCTCAAAATATATAAACATATCTTCTGAGATATTAAAGGTCCTCGGCACCACCACGAAATAGTCCACGCCGTACTTGTCGCAAAAATCCAATACCTCACTTAAGCTGTTTGAATAGTAAGCTCTCATGTTGTCCATGATTCGGTCTGATGCGTTTTGCGGAAAAAATTCACAACTGAAGAGGATTTGGCGCCTAGCCGCTATTGGAACGTAATCTAAAGAACAAGGGTAACCAGCCGTTAGCGAATCTTTGGGAATTGTTTGGAAAAAAGTCATCAAATCTTTTGTTGGCGGTTCGATCGTGAAAAAGCCGTGATTATCAGGAGGTAGCCCAATTAGAATTAGAGCTGCTAACACAATAGTGACCAAGATCGAGAACTCTTTCTTACCGGCTAGCCGTTCGGTTACCCGCAAAGGCTCTGGAATAGAATCTTTGGATAGGCTTATCAAAATGATAGTTCCAATCAGGAATGCATAGACAACGATTAAGATGACCTTGAGTGATGTCCTGTTTGCCCCAAGACGACTCCAGATATCATACTGTTCCAACAACAAATAGATTGTTAGTGCAGCAACTACCGTGGTAGTAATCGTTAATACTTTTGGTGTACGCTCTAACTTCTGAAATCTTGTTCGGAAAATCCGAATTGGTGGGCCCAGGTTGATAACCACAAACAAAAGTAAAGCTAAGGCTAAACTTAAGCGTGTGTACCGGCTAGGAAAATAGAGCATTATGGAAGAAGTAAGGAATATCGCTAGCCAAGCTAATAAATATAGGATGACACTGACAATAAATAGAAGCTTTAAAATTCGTGGAAAATTCTTATATGTTTCAGGTCTTAGGATGTAAATTGCCGCAGATAGCGGCGTTAGGGTTACCAATATCCAAAGTTCCGAATAATTATCAACCAGGCCGCCAAGACCCATAAATGGGAAGTCCTTAATTAATGCCCAACGACCTACACGACTATAGTTCGGGTCGCGCAATATCTTTCCAAATGACCAGTTTTGTTCAAAGAAGATAGTCCAGATACCCTGAAGACGTTCAACCACTATGGGCATTAATAAAAGTAACAAAACAAAAAACACCACTAGAGGAAGAATTCGACGCCAAATAATACGGTAACGCCAAGGACCTTCCGTCGACTCTATTGTAACGAAGGCGATAATGGTTATGCCAAAAACAGCCGCTGGCAGATAAATAGTTGCCGAAATCAATGCGATCCCAATAGCTATCCAATAGCGATCAGTCATTAGAAAAAAGACGATTCCCAGTATAAGAGGGGCCATGAAAGAACGGGGCAAGCCGGCAGCCACCGATGTTGATGTTGTTCCCAAGGTCGTTAATACAATGAAGCTTANNTGGCCAGGAAAAACAGAAGGCTATAGCCAGGGCGCGTTTTATCTACAAACAAACGAAGCGATTCAAGGCGCACTTCCACAGCTGCGGTGAGTGGATCATCCACAAAGAGTTCGGGATCTTCAAATCGATGCATCCAGTGGAATTTGCGGAAATCGTCTTGGATGGTGTATGGGTCTTTTAACCTTGACCATTGAACTCGCAGGGCTACCAATATTGCAATGAGCAGGGCAAGGTAGACAAGCCTCCGACGATCAGCAAACATCTAGCTCTCGAATACTACACATGAACATAATAAAAAAAGAGGGAATTCAACCTTTTTAGCCAGACTCGACGCCAATGATCTCTTTTTGCCAGATCCTCAAGCGATTATTCAGGTCTAGGGCCGGGATTTTAACATGACCTAATCGGCAATGCACTGATTGGCCGCCTGCCTAAGTTGCCTGTTTCAAATCCTGACCCAACCGAATAATGTATTCCAGGTGGCCAACAATTTCCGCACCTAGGGTCCAACCTTACCCAAACTAGGACGCATCTGTTGGTAAAATCTGCAAAACGGCCGTACCGTTCTGATTGTATAGTATTTTTACGGCATCCGATTGGGTGAGAAAGTCTAATCTAAGACCAGGACCAGAGAAGTCACCATTTGTCCCGATATAAATATATTCCACGCCTAGCTCGTAAAGGGTATCGAGGGCGTTCAGGTCAGTTTCCAGGGCCTCGGCCGCCTCAGAGTGAGCTTGAACAAGTTCCCAGTATTCTCCGGGAAGACCGTCGCTTAGCATGGAGGTGGTGACAATTTCACGCCCGGTCAAGTAGGGGATCCAATAACCGGCATCCGTGCCGTGGGCAAAATTTGGTAACCAAAAGAAAATGTTGATGGCGAAGGTNNAGCAACTAGGATACCGATTAATAGTACAGCCGTGGCCGTTGCCAGATATTTCTGGGGAAGTCGACGAAGCCCCTCCTCAAGACCGGCGCCAATTATTATACTTATAGGAATGTAAAGCATTATCAAAATAGCGCCTAGATTTGTGATATTTAGAGTGGGGACATTCAATAAATATAGATTTCCCACAATAACCAATAGAAACGCCCACAATAAATTGATCCAGATTATCGAATTGCGTGTGATGAGACCTATTACGGCAGCAAGGCTGCTGATGAGTAAGAGCCAAAAAGGAGCGACCAAATAAGGCAACGAGCTAAGGGGGAAAATGTAATAGTTTTGAAGAAGCTGCTGCCTTTCTGTGGGATCAAGTTGTGTGGTGGACCCCAGTCTTTTAGCGAGATAGAAAGCCGTCGCATCCCATAAGGTTGGTAAAATAATTATTACGAATCCGAAACCGGTTAAAAGTAGTGAGCGAAACGCGAGAAGCCGTCTTTCACGCGAGCGATACATCACAAGCGTGATAAAGGTTGTTACGGCTAGCAATATCAAGTAGAAAATGCCGACTCGAAAATGATATAAAAAAACAGCTGCACTCGTTCCAGCCGCTAATAAAATCAGCCAGAATTGCTGACGCGTGTTCTGGGCGGATTCTTCTGCGGTGCCTGGCGGGTAAATCATCTCCAAAAAAAGCGCCCAGGCAAATGGCAGGAGGACGAGGCTTGAAAGCTGGGTGAAACGACCCCAATTTGCCCAAAGGGCGGGATGAGCGCTGAAGAGACCAGCGATAGCTAACCCTACTAATGCCCCCATGCGACCAGCATGACGGTCGAGAACCAAATAGATGCCGACTCCGCAAAGTCCGTTAAGGAACTGGGCTGTCCAGAGAAGGGCAGTATGGGCTGGCACTCGACTCAAACTTTGCACTGTGCCCGTGAGCGCATAAAGTCCTAGATGATACATATCTAGAACATTTGGAAAGTATGGGTCCAGGCTTCGTGGTAATCGACCAAGATCAGCGGTTAGATCAGTTAGTAATGTGTGGTGTAGAGAGTCGGACCAGGCCGGAAATGGGTGAGAATGGGCAAACCACATACGTGACACGAGTGTAAGCCCTAGAATCATCAAAGCTGCCCATTCCAGCCGGTCGGGCAGAAAGAGGAAAACCCGATGTCGCCAAGTTCCCCAAATTGAAATCACAAGAGCAAGCATCAATAGTGCTATCAGCACCAAGCTGTCCAACTTAAACTGAGGAAGGAAGCGTCGAGTTGAATAAAATAGGATGGGATAAAACGCGATACTTAGACCGACAGCCAAAAAGACACGCTGTAAGCCTTGCCATCGTCGCCAATGACCGCTTATCACCAAAATGGCACTTCCGGGCAAAAACATTACCGCGGATAGGATTATTAGCAGACGAAGCTCTGTCGCAACAGTCACCGTCATAAGTGGATTATAACAATCAAAGAAATCATCTAATAATTCTTGCTTGGCAGAATTGGGTTAATCAAACCAAAACTACTTATATACGTTTCACCTTCCGACAGCCTATCCCTACTCCCTCTGGTAGAGCAACTGCGTTATAATCTCAAGCAATATGGCAGCTACAGAGAAACGCGATAGGCAACTAACAGTGGTTGATTCCAGCGTCCGATGGATCAACTGGTGGAGCAATCTTCGGGAAACTTTACGTTATCGTTCGTTGTTGCACAACCTGGTAAAACGAGACATTAAAGTCCGCTATCGGAACTCCATNNAAATTGATGCCCCGTGAGGATATCCGACAATACGCAGTTTTCTTTTTGGTGGGTTTATTGCCCTGGCAATTTTTCTCCAACTCGTTGATCAGTGGCACGGTTTCTACGACCGATGGGTCAAATATGATCAAGAAGATATATTTTCCACGAGAACTGTTGCCGACTTCATCTGTGATATCGAATCTAGTCCATTTCATGTTGGCTTTTCTGGTCTTGCTGGTGTTTTTATATGCCTCTGGCCTTTTCTTAACTATCCATGCTTTATGGCTGCCACCATTGTTACTGACCCAGATTATTTTCACGCTTGGCCTAGCCATGATTTTGAGTACATTAAATGTCTTCTACCGCGATGTTCTCATGATCATCGACGTTATTTTATTGGCCTGGTTTTTTCTGACACCAGTCATCTATCCGTTGGAATGGATGGGTCAAGCCCAGACAATCTTGGGCATTACCTTCGAACCGGCCCAGGTTATGCGTTGGATAAACCCCATGGCCTCGATCATCGACGGTTACCGCACGGTGTTATGGGGCACCCTGGCAAGTGATGGTCCGGTGGGGATGGATCCTTTATACCTGACCCGAACATTCGTTACAGCCATTATTATTTTCATCCTTGGTTATCTATTCTTTACCCGGTTTAAACATTTGTTTGCCGAGAAGCTGTAACCAGGTATCTATATGGTATAATTCCCAGCTTACGTGTAAAGTTCTGTGCTATTGTTAGATAGTTCATGATAGAAACTGGCGGCATTAAAGTACAACGTGAAAACAGAATCGTCATCTTCGTCTATTCGCGTCGTCCTGGTAGGCATCGCCTTGATCCTTGGCGCCCTGGTTGCCATTCTCGGCCTGCGTAATTACGTAAACGGAGGGAATAAACCCACGCCGACCCTGATGGCCTCGGCCGTGGCTATCATCGTTTCACCCCCTGCTACGTCTACAGCAACAACTAAGGAAGCCGATCTTCCGCTGACAAACACACCTAAATTCAGCGCCAACAAGACATCGGTCCCAGACAACGCAGCCACCAAAAAACCCTCCACCAATCCGCCGAACCCCACCCGGACTGCCAAAGCAAAGCCATCGCCTACGTTAACACCATCGCCTACCAGCAAACCACAAATTGAACCGACATTTGCTGTCCTTTCCGGTACTCAGTACATCATTGGTGGAGACCAACCAACGCCGGTGCCGACATTTGAGGTGGCGTCTAGAACGACTAATGTATTGTTGTTGGGTAGCGATGTTGAGCTGGAGGAAGGGGTCGGTCGAACTGATTCGATCATCATCGTCTCCATCAATCACGATGGACCCACCGCTTCAATGGTTTCACTGCCACGCGACATGTGGGTTTACATTCCCGGTTGGACGATGAACCGCATCAACACGGCTCTATCAAGGGGGGCGAGGGCCAACTATCCAGGTGGCGCTGTTGCCCAATTGGAAGATACCATCCTATACAATTTTGGCGTCCCGATCCATTATTATGCCCAGGTGGACTTTGAGGGTTTCAAGGATGGCGTGGACGCCATTGGCGGCATTGATGTCGCCGTGAGTTGCCGGTTGCGCGATTGGCGCCTTAAGTCACCNNGATATGGACATCGGACGCATGCTGCAATTGGCCGCTCTCGCGCCTGAAGTACGAAAAAATGGCGTCCAACACCTCTATATTGTCGGCGACCAACTACAACCTTATCAAGTGCCCGAGTCTGGAGCCCGCGTTCAGCTTCCTGTTTGGGAAAAAGCTCAGGATACCTTCCAGCGCTTATTTCTACCTCCGGCCTTAAATCAGGCCAGCCGCCCACCCATCACCGTCGAAATCGTCAATAGCACAGACAATCCAGACCTGGCCCTGCTGGCGGCCGAAAATCTAGCCTGGTACGGTTTTGAACCGACCATCAGTGATGAACAGGTAGAAATACAGGAACAAACTACCATCGAATATTATGCCCAAAATCTCAAGGGATCATTCGATTGGCTCTTAAGCTGGATCATCGATAAACCCGCCTATAGCATAGAACTGGTTACCGAATCGACCTACGATTACAATTACCAGATCGTTTTGGGAACTGAATACAGTGCCTGCCGACCGCAATTATTTGCTCCTCAGATATTTTTAGAGCAAGAATAATGGCGGGGATTGGCTGGCTTCGACGCATATTCCACCTGCCCATGCACAGTAATTAATTTTAGCCTGGTAATAGTTCAACCATTTATTCCGACTAGTGATACCCGATAGACATTTACTGATATTCTTTTTAGATGGCGTTGGTCTGGGTGGTCCTGATCCAGAGACTAATCCATTCTTGCACGCTAGCCTACCGAACCTTGGGGACCTTTTAGGAGACTCCTGGTACCTACGGCCCGAAATCCCAGGGCAAGAGGGACGTATCGTCACCAGACGGGCCAGCCTGGTGCCAACCGACGCGATTATGAATATACCTGGTCGGCCTCAGAGTGCTACCGGCCAGGCGACCATCCTCACTGGCAAGAACGTCCCCCTTTTAGTGGGCGAACATTATGGACCGAAGCCAAACCAAGCTGTTGCTAAAGTCATCCAGGATGGCAACCTGTTTCAGGAAGTCATCGCCGCCGGGGGATCGGCTGCTCTCATCACTCCCTATCCTCAAGGATACTTCAACGCCATTAATAGCGGAAAACGTTTGCTTTCTTCGGTGCCCTTGGCGGCTACCAGCGCCGGATTGCCCCTTATGACGGCCGACGATTTGCGTGCCGGCCGGGCTGTGAGTCCTGGTTTCACCGGTCAAGGCTGGCACGAATATCTGGGATATACTGATATCCCCATCCTATCACTGGTAGAGGCCGGTCAGCAAATCGCCAATGTTGCCCGGTACTATGAATTCAGCTTTTTCGAACACTGGCCCAGCGATCGCAGTGGGCATCGCGGGTCGCTGGAACAGGCGATCCAACATCTGGAGATGATAGACCAGGTTTTAGGAGGCCTTTTTGACGCCTGGGATGAGGCTAATGACTTGCTGATCATCACCAGTGACCATGGAAATATCGAAGAAAAGAATCACCGCCAGCATAGCCGAAATCCCGTGCCAACTATACTCTTTGGACGCGATCACGCCCGATTAATCGATGAAATCCATGATCTGAGCGATATCGGCACCGTAGTACGAAGCTTTCTTGGGTTAAAGGATCCATCGTAACAACCATTAAGTTACAAATTCCTGGCCATGACAGGCCAGATATCAGCGAGGTAAATATGCCGATTTCATCACAAGCCTTTCGCGATAGTCTGCGACATTTTCCATCGGGGGTGACTATTGTGACCATCAAGAGTAGGGAGACCATCCACGGCCTGACAGTTTCGGCCTTTGCTTCTGTATCTCCAAAGCCACCGTTGATTATGATCGCCATTGACCAGCGCCACCACGCATATAATTATCTGGAGCAAGAGGGAGCCACCTTTGCAGTCAACATCCTCCACCTGGATCAAGCCGAACTTTCTAATCGTTTTGCCTGGATCAAGGATGAAGACCGGTTCGCAGAAGGAGAATGGGGTACAGCAGCGACGGGGGCCCCGATATTACTAGATTCTTTAGCTTGGTTGGACTGCACGGTTTTTGGTCGTTTTCCGGCCGGTACTCATACCATATATCTTGGCGAGGTCCAGGCCAGCAACGTTCCCAGGCCAGATGGTCCACCCCTTATTTATTGGAATCGGGGTTATCGACACCTCGAATTGAAAGGCCCAGATTGAGCGTCTGGTACCCGATTGCTCGATTCTAACAAGATTCGATTTTTGATAAAAAAGGCTCAATCTTTCGGCCGCCAACGCTCATAATGGGCAGGCGAATCCAGGTCTCGGAGGATCGACTGGTC
>DOXE01000337.1 GCA_003519205.1 Chloroflexota bacterium | reverse complement strand
TGTACTCTGCCCAATATCAACTGGTTGGTCGGCCGGATTATCTCGTACTCGATGAAACAGGTAATATCGTTCCTGTAGAGATCAAATCTGGTATTGCGCCGGCCGAACCCCATGAAGGACATATCTTACAACTAGCCGCATACTGCCTGTTAGTGGATCAAGTCTATGAGAACCGTCCTTCCCATGGGATTTTACAGTATAGGGATAAAGCCTTTGCCGTCACTTATTCCGACGAGCTCGAGGATGATTTAATCCATCTGTTAACAGAAATGCGGGACAGCATGTTTGAAGATGAACTCGATCGCGATCATGATGAATGGGTACGCTGTGAACGTTGTGGGGTCCGGGAGTATTGCAGGCAACGCCTGGCATAAAGACTAATTTTACCTGATTTGAAGGAAAAATATCCCAAAGCCTGCCGAATCCGTATCTGACGGTTTAAGCAACTCTTCTTGCCCATCGAACCAAAGTTCACGGTTGGCCTGTCTCATCTGCGGGTTATAATAATGCTTTAACCTCTTCTAGATTTGCGGAGTATAGCCTTGTCGACCATCAGACGAGTAACCGGGATGCAAGACGTGTTGCCCGACGACCGGGAATATTGGGATGCGATCGTCGGCCTGGCCACAGAACTTGCCCAACGGTATGGATTTCAGAGGGTAGATATCCCGATCATCGAATACACAGATCTTTTTTCGAGAGGAGTGGGTATTGCATCTGACTTCTTTGTAAAAAAGGAAATGTATACCATCGACGAGGAGGATGGCACCAGCATCACCCTGAGGCCAGAATTCACGGCCGGCCTCGTCCGGGCTTACATTGAAAATGGGATGGCCAATTGGACCCAACCGGTGAAAATATATTCTATTGGTCCTGCCTTTCGCCGGGAACGACCGCAAGCCGGCCGGTTCAGACAGCATAGCCAGTTCAATCCGGAGATTCTTGGTGATAGTGATCCCGCCACCGATTTGGAGATCATGATGTTAGCCATGAATCTTTACCAGGGTTTAGGTTACAAGGATCTCGTTTTTCAGCTTAATAGTACCGGTTGTCCGGCCTGCAAACCGGCTTATATTGAGGCACTTACCAGGTATTTATCATCGCAAATGGATTCTTTAGGCGAGATTGACCGGGAGAGGATGCGGCGGAATCCTTTGCGGGTGTTGGATAGCAAAGAAAAAGGGATGGATGGATTGTTGGAGGAGGCACCACACATTGTCGACTTCTTGTGCGATGATTGCGCCACCCACTTTGCCGACTTACGATATCTCTTGGACGCCCTTAAACAGCCATATACGGTTAACTATCGCTTAGTGCGAGGCATCGATTACTATACAAAAACTGTGTTCGAATTATGGGATAAGGCTATTGGCGCACAGGCTTCCCTTTGTGGAGGAGGTAGGTATGATGGTCTGGCTGAAGCAATTGGTGGCCCACCTACCCCTGGTGTTGGAGTTGGTATTGGGATAGAGCGCATCGTAATTGGGCTCAAGGAACAAGGCATCGAAGCGCCGCCAACACCCAAACCGGCAATTATGGTGGCCCATTTTGGTGGCGATACAAAAACGGCCGCTGTGCAATTGGTATATACTCTAAGAAAGGCAGGGCTCGGTACACGTCTCGCCTTCGCACGAGGCCATCGCAGTCTAAAAAGCCAGATGCGGGAAGCAAATAAATATGACACTACTTATACCCTCATCGTGGGTGAATCTGAGCTAAACCAGGGTGCAGTCACCGTTCGAAGAATGGACAGTGGCGATCAGCAACTCGTGTCATTAGACGATATTGTGCCATGGATTCAGGCGGATAATGGATGATGAGTGGCGGGCCGGAAATGGATTTAGTTNNAAAACCCCTGGCTCAAGAGGTTATCAAGTGGATTGATAAACAGGGTCGAAAAAGCTGGTTGACTTCAACCAACCAACTCGGTGAGAGACAAAAACCTGTCAATGGCACTTCTCTTATCGTCGTCCTCGGCGGAGATGGAACCACATTAATGGCGGCCCGTTTGGCAGTTCCCCACGAAATACCCATTTTTGGTATAAATTTGGGCCGGGTCGGATTTTTAAGTGAGGCGAGTCCCAAAGATTGGCATGAAAAACTTATTCGTGTCATGCATGGTGATTACTGGCTTGAACGCCGCCTTATGCTACGGGCAGAGGTCATCCGCCAGGGAGATTCGCTGGCTGATCTTATGGCGCTGAATGACGTTGTCGTCAGCCGTGGAGCCCAAGTACGTGTCGTCCGTTTTCACTTGTTTGTCGACGGCGATCATGTTACGACTTATACAGCAGATGGCTTAATCGCAGCTACGCCAACAGGATCAACGGCTTATTCAATGGCCGCTGGAGGACCTTTATTGCCGCCACAGCTTCAAAACTTCCTAGTGCTCCCGGTGGCGCCGCATTTGAGCTTTGAGCGGCCGCTTGTCCTGCATCAGAAAGCTAATGTAAAGATTAGAGTTGAGACGGAACATGAGGCCATGGCCACGGCCGATGGGCAAGATGCTATATCATTACAATCTGGCGATGAAGTGATTATCAACAAGCATGCCTATGACAGCATTTTTGCCCGCGTAGATGGGCCAAGTTATTTTTACCTTCGATTGATGCAGCGTCTCAGTTATTGGTCGCGAAAACAATAGGAACATAATCAGGAAATTACATGACAGAGAGTACACCCCGCATTCGCTCGTTGTTGCGACAAGCCGATCGCGTGGCGGAATCTGGAAAACGATCGGCCGCGGAAAATCTATACCGTCAAATCATAGAGGAGGCACCGGATAATGCTTCGGCCTGGATCGGCTTAGCTTCCGTCGTTCGAGATCCGGCAGAACAAGAGAACGCCTACGAGAGGGCTTTAGAAATTGAACCAGATAATCTTGAAGCCCAGAAAGGATTAGACCAGATTCAGGAAGAACAGATTCCAGATCCTGTAAAAGATGGCTTAGAAGAAGCTGAACAAGCGCCTTCCCTCTCGGATAATTCAGGTGAAAAGGTCGGAACCACTTCGCGGCCGATACCAGAAATTTACGACACCGATCTGAGTTTTGGTTCGGATGGTGATTCGTTAGTGATCGGTGGCACCAGCCCTGTACACGACCATACCCACCTCGAGGTTACAGAAGGAACCGAGGTCTTGTTCTGTGCCAACCATCCTTCCCGGCAAACCCACCTGCGTTGCAACAAATGTGGAAAACCCATTTGCAGTAGTTGCGCCCAACCAACGCCTGTGGGTTATCGGTGTCCTCAGTGTATTCGCGAACACCAGGATATCTATTACACGGCCAGACCCCTTGATTACTTATTGGTGATTTTGGTGACTGTGCCGTTAAGCCTTCTTGGAGGCTGGCTGGCTATGCGGATTGGTTTTTTTACTATCTTCCTCGGGGCAGGGGCTGGGACACTGATTGGACGCATCGCCTTCTGGGCTGCCCGTCGAAGAAGGGGCAGGGGGATGCCCCAATTAGTAGCGGCTATCGTGGTCATTGGCGGCATCTTGCCAGCCTTACCCCTATTGATTTTTGGTGGCATCAATTTTGGTTTGTTGTGGAGCGGTGTCTATATCTTTACGGCGACCGGTGCCGCATATTATCAAATGAGGTAGCTGATCGAGATGGTTTGCATTATTTTAATCCAAGTTTTGCCAGACGTTTACCGGACCCAAATTTGAGCACCTGACATGTTGGCTGAATTGTATATTCGTAATTTTGCCATCATAGACGACCTTCGAATTCAGTTTTTTAACGGCCTTAATGTCCTCACCGGAGAAACCGGGGCTGGAAAGTCAATAATCCTCGATGCCATGGCGTTGGTGCTTGGGGAAAGGGCTGATACTACAATGATCCGCGAAGGCTGTGACGAGGCTTATGTCGAAGCCGCTTTTGAATTAAATTTGGAACTCCAATCTGGGATCGGACCATTGCTAGAAGCCGAGGGTTTGGCTGGAGATCAAACTGATCTGTTATTGCTGTCCAGAGAAATCCGAACCAACGGTCGTAATATTTGCCGGGTAAATGGCCGGGCTGTTAACCTGGCTTTATTACGAGAGGTGGGTGACCGCCTGGTGGATATCCATGGACAGGGGGAGCACCTCTCTTTGCTTAGGCCTCGATCCCATCTGCCTTTGCTGGACGCCTATGCCGGGTTAGAAGAAGAAAGACGATCATTGGCTAACCAAGTCATCCAATTGAATAAAGTCCGGCAGGAATTATCCAACCTGCGCCAAAGTGAGCGTGAATTGTCCCAGCGTGTCGACTTGCTGCAATATCAAATCGACGAGATTGATGCGGCTAACCTGAACATTGGCGAAGAGGAAGATCTTCGTGGGGAAAGAGCGCGGATGGCCAATGTGGAGCGGCTAATACAGTTAAGCACCTCGGCATTGTCTTTTTTGAATGGCCAGGATGAAGAATCCATCTCTGCCATTGACTTATTAGGTGATGCAGAGCGAACAATGGAGCAATTAGCCCGGCTCGATCCAGAACAAGTCGCATTTCATGAACTACTACAAGGTTTGAATTACCAATTGAATGATCTGGCGGCAGAATTGATCCGCTACCGAGAACAATTGGAGTTTGAACCCGGCCGTCTTGATTACCTTGAGGAGCGTATCGAACTCATCAACCGTTTAAAAAGAAAATACGGTGAAGATATTGCCAGTGTGTTGGCTTACGTGGAACAAGCCAAGGCAGAACTAGACAACATCACTCGCAGTGGGCAGCGAATTGAAGAACTTGTTCAAGAGGAAACCAGGCTGTTGCACCAGATCGGAGAGCAAGGCCGCCTCCTCTCGGAGAAACGCCAGGCAGCGGCGCAAATTTTAGCCTCTTCGTTGGAGAAGGAACTGGCCGATTTAAATATGGATCAGGCAAAGTTTCGGGTGTCGATTAATCAAGAAACTGATGAGGAAGGTGCCTATGTCGGGTCAAATCGTCTGGCTTTTGACGCCATGGGTATTGACAAGGTCGAATTTCTCGTTTCGGCCAATCCCGGAGAATCACCTAGGCCGCTGGCAAAGGTGGCCAGTGGGGGGGAAACATCCCGACTCATGCTGGCTTTGAAGACAGTCTTGGCGACGGTTGATGCCACACCAACTCTGATTTTTGACGAAATAGACCAGGGTATTGGCGGCCGGGTTGGGGACGTGGTTGGCCGCAAACTTTGGGGATTGACGATGCCGGCTAAGCACCAGGTGATCGTGGTAACCCATCTTCCACAGCTTGCCGGGTATGCCGACGGACATTACCATGTTAGCAAACGAATGGATAACAGCCGGACGACGACCACAGTAAAAACTTTAGACGATGGCGATCGTGTCGAAGAACTGGCAGCCATGCTGGGCACCCAGGGAGAGCATGCTACTGGAAGTGCCAGATCGATTCTTCAGCATGTGGCAGCCGTCAAGACAAGTTCCTAACCCTCATCTGGAGGCGCACCTTCAAATATCAGTTCCTCCAGAAGATAGTTAACAGCCGCCTGCAACTGGGTATCAGTGAACTCCTCATTTATTTGTTCGGGTATGGAGACAGATATTTCAGGTTCAAGTCCCTCTCCATGTACCCAATCACCATTTGGAGTGATCCAACGGGCAATCGTGATGCGTACGCCGCCACCATTGCTAAGCCGTTTCCACGATTGAACCGTGCCTTTTCCAAAGGAAGTAACTCCGACTAAAATACCCCGTTCACGATCGCGGATTGCACCGGCTACAACTTCAGAGGCGCTAGCACTCCCGCCGTCGATGAGAACCACCATCGGCAGATCTTGAGCCTGGCCTTTATCCTTGGCTTCAAATAAGGTTTCTGTGCCGTTGCCGAATCGTTCAACCAAGATTGGTCCTTCGGGCAAGAACTGATCGGCCACTGAGACTGCACTGGTCAAGGTACCACCCGGATTGCTGCGCAGATCAAGAATGATGCCTTGAGGATTTTGACCCATCAATTCTTCCAAAACATCTGACAGATTGTCAGTAGTGTTGTTAGCAAAGCGACTCAATCGGACATAAGCAATGTTTTCTTCTAATATTTCGCCACGCACACTGGGAATGTTGATGACATCTCGTTTGACTTCAATTTCAAACACCTCTCCATCCCTTTCGATCGATAAGAGAACGATCGTTCCGGCTGGTCCTCTTATCAGGGCCGCCGCATTCGCTACGTCCATCCCGGTTAAGTCCACGCCATCTGCCTGGAGTAGGATATCGCCTTGTTTGAGCCCAGCGGCTGCGGCGGGTGNNGCCCCGATTCCCTCGAGATTTCCATCCATAGCCTGTCGGGCGGCCTGCTCATTCTCTGGCGATAGATAAACCGTATTGGGATCGTCAAGCGTGGCTAACATGCCTTCTATCGCACCCTCTATCAGCATCTCATCATCCAGGGGCTGTTCAAAGTACTCTTCATGGATAAATTCCCAGGTTTCCCAGAATGGCCGGAAACTTTGTTGGGCCTCTTCAGGCGTTTCAATTGCTGCTCCGACGAGCTGGACTGGGGCAATACTGGATTGGCCAAGCACATATCCTCCTGAGAAGACGATAAGCACCAGTAAAAGTAAAGCTGCGAATTTTAATATCTGTCGTTTCATAGTTAATTGTGTGGCCCTTTCGAATTTTTGATGAACAATGAAGGGGATTCTCGTAACATTTAATGAAATTGTAAGGCAAGAACATAAAAAAGGCATTGGCGAGCACTGAGCGTCAGATGAGCGCCGGTTAGTCGTTCACCTCGCGTCTTTGAGGCCATTCATGGCTATGTTAGAATGAAGATCGTGGTCGATCTTGCAATAGTCATCGTCAACTATAATGTTTGCGGATTGTTGCGCCGCTGTCTAAAAAGCGTTTATGANNTTGCTAAATCCCGATACCGAGGTCCCAACAGACGCCTTTGCCAAACTCCTGTCCTATCTGGCCCAAAACCCGGATGTGGCTGTGGTCGGTCCTAAACTGGTGATGTTAGACGGCCGGCTCGATCTGGCTTGCCGCCGATCGTTTCCGACGCCGACAACATCGATCTATCGAATGATTGGCTTGAGCCGGATATTTCCAAGATCCCGTCGATTTGGTCGTTACAATATGACCTATCTCGACGAAGACACAACCGCCGACGTGGATTCAGTTGTCGGAGCATTTATGATGATACGTACTCAGGCTATCAATCAGATTGGGTTGATGGATGAGCGTTTTTGGATGTATGGGGAAGATTTAGATTGGGCCAAACGGATCAAGGATGCCGGGTGGCGCGTTGTCTACTATCCCGAGGTGACGGTCTTACATGTTAAACGAGCTTCAAGCCGTCAAAATCGCCGGGCAAATGTCGAATTCTACCGGGCGATGCTAATATTCTATTATAAGCATTATTATGCGCAGACTCCTTGGCTATTACATTGGATCATTATTATGGGCGTTGCCGTCAAAGGCGGCCGCTCAGTTATTGCCGACGTCGCAGCTGGTGAAGCTATTTTACAAGCCGGCGTTGGCTAGATAAACTAGGGACATGCCTACTCAAAGACTACGGCCTATCTATTCAATTACCTTGGTCACGCTCGATGCACTGATGATAGTTGTGGCCTTTATATTAGCTTATCAATTGCGAGCCACGATCCCCTGGCCTGCTCCCCTGGCTGATGATACGCCATTAATCAGGTATAGTGGGTTGATCGTCGCCCAGATTTTCGGCGTCCTAGCGACCCTCTTTTTCTTCCGGCAATATTACCTGCGCCGAGCCGTTTCGCGGGTGGACCAATTTTATTCGGTCTTTGCTGCAGTCTCGATCGGGACATTAATCGCCGTTGCCATTTCGGTGTTCAGCTTCAAAAACAGTATTTTTGAAGTGGATTATCCGAGAGCGATGATCATTTATGCCTGGGTGTTAACTATTATCCTGATTACCATCGGCCGTGCTGTCCATCAGATAGTACGGGACCGGTTACGCGATGGGGGTCTTGGAAAAGACCGTTTACTGATCGTGGGAACCGGTGAAGTTGCCCGAATCATCATTCAGAGAATTTTGTGGACGCCCAAATTAGGCTATGAATTGGTTGGTGTTATTAATGGCGAGCCTGGCGAATATGACGTCCTGGGTGTGCCGGTGATAGGTAGGCCGGAAGATCTACCCGATTTGATTGAACAACACAAAGTTGACGAAGTGATCATCGCCATTCCTGAGGAAGGACATCGGGAAGTCATCCGGGTAATCTCCTACTGCGAACGAGGCCGGGTCACCATCAAAGTATTTCCCGACTTCTTTCAGTTTATCGCCTCAGAAGCCGATATCGACGATCTAGGTGGCCTGCCCCTTTTGTCCATCAGAAATTACGCCATGCGCGGGTACTGGCTGATGTTCAAAAGGATCATGGATTTTGTGGGCGCAATTGTCGGATTGATAATCTTTTCCCCGATGATGATCTTGACGGCGATCGCCGTCAAGCTTGAATCTCCCGGTCCTGTATTCTTTATTCAGGAGCGAATGGGTCTCGATGGCCGGCCGTTCCTCATGATTAAATTCCGGTCGATGCGGCAGGATGCTGAACAAGAAGGACCGGCTTGGACGGTGGTCGATGATCCAAGGCGAACCCGTTTAGGTGCCTTCTTACGAAAAATAGAAATAGACGAGCTTCCTCAATTCATTAACGTACTTCTTGGAGAGATGAGTCTGGTTGGCCCACGACCCGAGCAACCATATTATGTTAATCTTTTTCGGGAGAGCGTTCCCCGTTACATGGAACGCCATCGAGAGAAAGCAGGCATGACCGGTTGGGCTCAGGTGAATGGGTTACGAGGCGACACGTCAATCGGGGAACGTACAAAATATGATGTCTGGTATACGGAAAACTGGTCAATATTACTAGACATAAAAATTATCTTGAGAACTTTCTGGCAAATACTGATCGGAAATAATCACAAAGCATGATCTAATACCTTTCTTATTTGACGCCCATTTTGGGGCATGTTAAGATAGCAGAAGCGTCCTTTTAGCACTCTCCTAAGTAGAGTGCTAATTTGTGTTAGATACAATATCTTACGTTCAAATAGAAAGCTGACTATTATTGCGGTTGTGGCGATATTTCGCGGAAACGAATGATGTCCGAAGACCCTTTTTCAGAGTTGTTAACTGAACGCCAGGAACGGATTTTAGGGCTCCTGATTCGCAGCTATGTCGAAACGGGTTTACCTGTTGGTTCCGGAACCTTAGTCCAACAATATGCTCTCGACTACAGCGCGGCAACGGTTCGAAACGAATTGGCTGCCTTAGATGAGCTAGGATTTTTAAGCCAATTGCACACCTCGGCCGGCCGGATTCCAACTGAAAGGGGATATCGTTATTTCGTACAGCGATTGGTGGGAGAGTTCGAACTGCCTGTTCACGAACGGGAAATGATTCGACATCAGTTCCACCAAGCTCGCCTGGACTTGGATCAGTGGATGCGGCTTTCGGCCGCTGTTTTAGCCCATACTTCAAGGGTAGCCAGCATTGTCACCGCACCACGCCCTACTTCCACGCGTTTTCGACATGTACAACTTATATCGACCCAAGGGCGCATGGTTTTGATGATCCTGGTATTTGTCGGTGGGGAAGTTCAACAACAGATGCTGACCCTGGCCGAACCAGTCCCACAGTTCAGGCTCACTGCGGTGGCCGATAAATTGAACCTGATTCTTGAAAACAACAAGTACAACGAAGTATATGACCAATTAGCCCATTTAGAAGATGCTTTGGAACAAGATGTAACGCGATTGGTACTTGACGGGATCGGCCGGGCTGATCGCCGGGGTATCAGCGAAATCTATCGGGATGGGCTAGCCAACATTGTCGAGGATGAAGGTACGCGCCAGGCGGTTCGCGTATTAGAAGAAGGATCATATCTGGCGACTGTTCTTTCAGAGACCCTTGAACCGGAATTTTCAGGTGTTCAAGTCGTCATCGGCGGCGAGGGTCGATGGGAAGAGTTGAAAGAGTGCACCATGATACTGGCCCGTTATGGCGAAGTCGAACAACTTTCTGGAACGGTTGCAGTGTTAGGACCGACAAGAATGTCTTATGGTCGAAACATCTCAGCCGTTCGTTATGTTGCCGACCTGATTAGCGGATTCGTCAGCGAATACTATTACGATTCAAAAATCGACATTCAAATTGAAGAGTTGATATCAGATGAGGTTAAAGATTGAAGAAGGATACATTGCCTGAAGAAGTAATGGCCGAAAATGGTGGCGAGTCTGGGTTCGAAACTGAGACGAATGATCGGCCGGCCGACGAACTGGCCGATGAGAGCCAAGGCCAAGTTGAAGATAAACTAATCGAGGAGCTAACCCTCGAAGAGCAGTTAGTCGCTGCGGAAGCTAAAGCCTCCGAATTTGAAGCAAAGGCGGCTGAGTATCTAGATGGCTGGCAAAGGGCGCGGGCCGAGTTCGCTAATGCCCGCAAACGGTTGGAACGTGAGCGAGCGGAAGCTTACAGCAATGCGGCCGTCGACTATGCAAAAAAGCTCTTACCCATTTTGGATGATTTCGATCGCGCGATTGAAAATGCACCGCCCGATATAGAACGTGATGACTGGTTTGATGGCATTACCCTTGTACAGCGAAAACTTAACGGAATCCTGGAAAATTTGAACGTGCAACGGATTGAGGCCATTGGCCAACCATTTGACCCGAATTTTCACGAGGCACTGGCCCTCATGGAGGCTGACGGGGTTGAAAGTGGCGTGGTGATCGAAGAATTACAAATTGGATATTGTATAGGCGATAGGGTCATTAGACCCGCTCTGGTAAATGTCTCTGCATAGAGAGTTTAAGAAGTCAAGGGATAATCGGACTGATATGATAGGAGTTTTCAATAGAAATGAGCAAAATAATTGGAATTGACCTGGGAACGACAAATTCAGTTGCAGCGGTGATGGAAGGGGGGGAGCCAACAGTCATTCCTAGTGCGGAAGGCGGTCGTTTGTTTCCATCCGTGGTGGCAATTAATCCAAAGACAGGCGAACGATTGGTGGGACANNGCCTATTTCAATGACAGCCAGCGACAGGCTACAAAAGATGCTGGAAAGATTGCTGGCCTAGAAGTGCTTCGCATCGTCAATGAGCCAACCGCTTCCTCTTTGGCTTACGGACTAGGTAGCGATAAGGATGAGGTCATCGCAGTTTATGATTTGGGTGGTGGCACCTTTGATATTTCCATCTTAGAGGTTGGTGAAGGGGTCTTCGAAGTCAAATCGACAAATGGCGATACTTTCTTGGGTGGCGATGATTTTGATCAACAAATTATCACCTGGGTAGCTGACCAGTTCAAGATGGATCAGGGTATTGACCTACGGACGGATCGACAGGCTTTACAGCGATTACGAGAAGCGGCCGAGAAGGCCAAGATCGAACTCTCTACGACGATGCAGACTGAAATAAACCTACCCTATATTACGGCCGACGCCAGTGGCCCTAAACACCTTACCATGACATTGACCAGGGCGAAGCTCGAACAATTGACCGAAGACTTGGTTCGGCGGAGCATTGAGCCTTGTAAATTGGCGTTAAAAGACGCCGGTATTTCAGCGTCTGAAGTTTCAGAAGTGGTCTTAGTTGGTGGAATGACTCGTATGCCGGCCATTCAAAAGGCGGTAAAGGAATTTTTTGGCAGAGAGCCACATAAGGGTGTGAATCCGGACGAGGTGGTTGGTATTGGAGCGGCGATCCAGGCTGGTGTATTAGGTGGCGATGTTAAAGATGTGTTGCTTCTCGACGTGACTCCACTAACACTCAGCATTGAAACATTAGGCCACGTGGCCACCCCGCTCATTGAACGAAATACCACGATACCGACGAAAAAGAGTCAGATTTTTTCCACCGCAGCTGATATGCAAACTCAAGTAGAAATTCACGTGGTTCAAGGTGAGCGGCCAATGGTGGCCGATAATAAGAGCTTAGGCCGGTTTATCCTAGATGGTATTCCTCCTGCGCCTAGGGGCGTACCCCAGATTGAGGTAACGTTTGATATTAACGCCGATGGCATCTTAAACGTCAACGCCAAGGATAAGGCGACCGGACGTGAACAGGCCATGCAGATACTGCCTTCCAGCGGCCTCTCTGATCAAGAAATCGATCGTATGATCCACGAAGCCGAACAGCACGCGTCGGAAGATGCAAGCCGTAAATCGGCTGTTGAAGTGCAAAATCTAGCCGATTCGGCCGTTTACAGTGCCGAGAAGTTCATTCAAGAGAATGGAGACAAATTATCCGATGCCCAGAAGAGCTCAATTCAAGCGGAAATCGCTTCTGTAAAGGAGGCTATGGGTAGTTCACCAGAAACCCTTCAGCGGGCCGTGGATCGTTTGCAACAGGCCTTGCAAGAGGCAGGAACAGCGATGTACCAGCAGCAAGCTGATGCTGCGCCCGGTAGTGGCGATGGCTCTGCTGGTGGCGAGCAGGCACCAGATGAAGATGTGATTGAAGGCGAATTCAGCGAAGAGTAATTGATACAATTGTTGATCTTGCCCTCCTTAACGTGGTTGCGTATTGCTTGATCCCAGACGATAAAGAGTGGGATTGAGGGGTACGCAACTTGTATTTATGATTAATGGCTACAAAACGCGATTATTACGAAGTATTAGGGGTAGATCGTAGCGCCTCCAAAGAGGATCTGAAGCGAGCTTACCGGCGAATGGCCAGAAAATTTCACCCTGACGTGAATAAAGATTCGGGCTCTGATGAACGCTTCAAGGAAATCAATGAGGCCTATGAGGTGCTATCCAACGATTCTACCCGGGCAACGTATGATCGTTTCGGCCATGCGGGTGTACAAGGAGCCGGGGCTGGGTTTAATGACTTTTCCGGTTTTGGCAGTGTGGCCGATATTTTTGAGGAGTTTTTCACTGGTTTTGGCACCCGCCGGAGAAAGGGACCACGCCGGGGTGCAGATTTACGTTATGACCTGGCGATTTCGTTTGAAGAAGCGGTATTTGGCGTTGAGAAAGATATTCAGGTTCGTCGACCAGAGATTTGCCCCAATTGTTATGGCTCAGGAGCAGAACCGGGCACTAATCCTGTCCGCTGTACAAATTGTAATGGTACCGGCGAAGTCCGCCAGATGCGGCAATCATTTTTGGGATCTTTTGTCAATGTAGTCACATGTCCCGTGTGCAACGGGTCGGGGGAAACAATTCCATCCCCATGTACTGTGTGTAATGGCCAAAAACAGATCCAACAGCAGCGAACTTTAAATGTCAAGATTCCACCGGGTGTAGACAATGATACGCAAATACGATTATCTGGGGAGGGCACTCCCGGTATCGACGGGGGACCGCCTGGCAACCTTTTTGTCGTCTTGCATGTGGAAAAACATGAATACTTTCGCAGGCGCGGTGACGACATCTTGCTTGAAATGGAGATCAATGTAGCTCAGGCGGCATTAGGTGACGAAATTAAAGTGCCGACTGTTGATGGTGAGGAGACGTTGATAATTCCGGCCGGAACTCAAACGGGCACCGTTTTTCCCTTACGCGGAAGGGGTGTCCCGCATTTGCGTCGATCTGGACGAGGCGATCAGCTGGTGATCACCCATGTCGCTGTACCGAAAAAGATGACCCCCGAACAGAAAAAACTAATGGAGGAGCTAGCTCGAACCTTAGGTAAGGAAGTCATACCTCAACGAGAGAAGAGCATTCTTGGTCAGCTCAAGGACGTCTTAGGCGATTTTCTCAGCCCAACTTTATAAGCAGGCCAGGTTTCTCCAAATCAGTTATGTATTGGCTAGAAATTAGCGTCACCACAGATGGGGAAGCCGCCGAGGCTTTGTCCGAAGTTCTCCGCCCTTACGCCTATGATCAGGGGGTAGTCATTGAACAATTAGGGGATGCCCACAGTTTGGATCCCACTGCTCTTGAGCCAGAGGTGACGGTTAAGATATTTGTGCCTGAAGACGAGGATTCACCGGATCTGCGACGCAAATTAATGGAGGCTTTGTACCACATGAATCGCCTCTATCCGGTGGGAGAACCCCGTTTTCGTGAATTACAAGAAGAAGATTGGGCCAATGCCTGGCGAGTGAATTACCATCCTTTCCGAGTCGGCCGTCGGCTGTGGATCCAACCATCTTGGGAAGAAATTGACGATTTAACCGCCGAGGATGTGGTTATAACTTTGGATCCAGGTATGGCATTCGGTACAGGCTTGCATCCCTCAACGCAAATGTGCCTAAAGGCGTTGGAAGATTACATTCGACCTGGGTATGACGTTTTGGACGTGGGGACAGGTTCGGGTATTTTATCTATAGCGGCCGCGAAGCTTGGCGCTGCCAAAATCGTTGCATTCGATAATGATCGCCAGGCAGTGCGATCTGCTCGGATGAATGCGATTCAGAACGCCGTAGATAGAAAGATGTTTTTGTATCAGGGCGAGATAACAGCCCTTGGATCGAGCTCCTGGAACCTGGTTATGGTAAATATTTTAGCCCCAGTTATCATTTCTTTGCTAAAAGAAAATGGAATTCTCCATCATCTAAAAAGAGACGGGCAGGCCATCTTGAGCGGTATTATTGAGGAACAGGTTGGGGATGTACGCCGAGCAGTCAAAGATGCCGGTGGCTCTGTCATCGACGATTTAAAGGTCAGAGACTGGGTTTGCCTGGTTGTCGAAAAAGAAAAAACGCCATGACCTCAGGTAGGTGATGGCGTCCATTCCATCGTGAGCAAAAAATTGTGTCTTAATTTAGGCTAGTATTTAGCCGTTTGTGGCATGTTGGCGCCGGTATCGATAAGTGATCCGGCCCCGGTTAAGGTCATATGGCGTCATCTCAACCCGAACACGGTCGCCAAGCAGGATGCGAATATAGTAACGCCGCATCTTGCCGGATAAATAAGCTAATACCCTGTGTCCGTTGTCAAGCTCGACCATGAACTGAGTGTTTGGCAACGCCTCGACGATAACTCCTTCTACCTCAAGTTTTTCTTCTTTCTTAGCCATATCTTTCATTAAGGTTTTGGCGACGTCTCATTCGGCGAATGGCTTTCTTTTTTTGAATTCGCCGGAGTTCGCTCTTGGAGACGTGCCAACGTTTACGACGAACTGTACTCATTACACCTGCTTTGGCTACTTTCTTTCGAAAACGGCGCAACAGGCTTTCGTCAGATTCGTTAGGCATTCTTGTTACGGTTGGCATGTAAGATTGTCACCTCCAATCCATCAAATTTTGTACTATTTACATTCAATGCTTCAAATGATTCTATTCTTCTTCATCAACGCTAGCTGAAAAATCGGCCTCCTCGACTATTTCTGCTTCAGCCTGTTCCATTTCCCGACTGGTCATCCATTCAATTTGCTCGGCCGCTGTCACGTTCTTAAGACTAAGTCCAATTCGTTGGCGATCTGCATCCATGCTGATTATCCGCAGCAAATGAGTTTCACCTTCGCTGATATATTCACTAGCATCCTGAACATTATCGCGTGAAAGCTGAGAGATATGGAGCAAGCCTTCAACGCCAGGTTCAATTTCAATGAAAGCACCATAGCTGACGAGGCGAGTTACTTCTCCTTCCACCAATTGGCCAACTTCATATTTTTCCTGGGCTAGCGACCAGGGATTTGGTAGCAATCGCTTGCGGCTCAGCGCGATGCGTTGCTCTTCCTTGTCTAAGCTAAGAATATAAACTTCGATCTTATCTCCA
>DOXE01000074.1 GCA_003519205.1 Chloroflexota bacterium | reverse complement strand
GCGATATTGAAGGGTAGAGCGTCGTTCATAAGGCGCAAGCTGACTTCCAGGGCCACCATCGCCGTAGCGGCTGTGGTAGCCCATTCCATTACCAAAGAGCTTTGGAAAGCAGTGTGCAGCACCTCCATGGTTGTGTTGCCGTAATGGTCACGGATCTGCTGGATGTTCTGGGCCTGTTCCCGGTCGCGATCAAACATCTTGAGTGTCGGCAACCCCTGCAAGATATCCAGGAAGAAGGCACTCATCCAGCTCAATTCCAGGAAGCGCCGTTCGGTGATGGCCCTGGCCCGGCCGCCGATGAGGGCCAGAATCAATAACATCATTGGCCCGGCAACCAGCAATACCAACGTCGTCCAGGGATCAAGAATCAGAATGACTAGGAATACTAGAGCTGGAACAATCACCGCCAGCGCTTTGGCTGGCAGATATTGGGTTATGAACTGGTCTAGGCTTTCGACGCCTTCGACGAGGGTGTTGGCCAATTCCCCGCTACGCTCGGCACGGGTGTAAAGTGGACCCAGTATGAAGAGTTGGTTGGAGAGTTGCCCGCGCAGGCTGCTTTTTACAGTGGTAGCGCACCGTTGGGCGAACAGCTCCCGTCCCCATATGGCCAATCCCCGGATAAGCAACAGGAGCAACATCAGGTATAGTCCGGGTAGAACGTCGTCTAGGGTTTGTCCTTCCAGGAATATACGATTGACAACATCGCTTAGGAGATAGGCCAGGAGGATGTAAACGGCTGCAGCAAAGAATCCGGCCAGGGTTGCTAATGCAAATAATCCCTTGGCCAGTGGGTCTTCGTTTAAAAGCCGTATTTCGGTAGACAACGGACCAGTCGTTAGTAACTTTCGGCCGTCAATTCAGTTTTCCCGCGGAAGAAGTAGTAGACGCCGGCCGTGTAGGCCAGAACAAAAGGCAAGCCGATGAGGGTGATAACTAGCATAACCACCAATGTATTTTCTTCCGAGGCAGCATTGTTGATGGTGAGATTGTTGGACGCATCGATGGAGGAGATGATCAGGTTAGGGTACATGCCGATAGCCCCGGAGAATAATAATAGGGCGATCATGGCACTGGAAGCGACAAAGGCAGAAAAATATCGCTCAGCGCGGACCATTCTCCAGGCCACGATCAACGCCACCAGGGCAATGGCCGGAAACACGCCTAGTAGAAGGGTGCCGTTGTAATTCTCCATGGTTTGGGACTGAAACAGGAGGATCGCCAGAACGACCAGGGTGTTTAGAACAAAGAAGATGATCATCAACCTTGGTGCATAGCCCTTTACCCGTTGTTGCAACTCACCATCGGTTTTCATGATCAGGAAAATAGCCCCGTGCATGGCCATCATGGCCACGGCCGAGATCCCCACTAACAGTGGAAATGGCGTCAACAATTCGAAAACGTTGATGTGGATATTACCCAGGGCATCCAGCGGTAGACCGGCGATGATGTTGCCGAAGGCGACGCCCAGAAGTAAGGCGATGAACAAAGAGGATAGTGAGAAAACCACATCCCAAAGGGTGCGCCAGCCCTTTGGCTTTCGCTTGCTGCGAAATTCGATGGCCACGGTGCGCAGAATGAGGAACAGGAGCACCAGCATCATAGCCAGGTAAAAGCCGGAGAACAAAGAGGCGTAAGCCAACGGAAAAGCAGCGAAGAGAACGCCGCCACCGACGATCAACCAGACTTCATTACCATCCCAGATGGGACCGATGCTGTTGAGTACCAGGCGGCGCTCAGTGTCATTCTTGGCCACCAACAGGTGTAAGATGCCGACCCCGAGATCGAACCCATCCAGGATCAAGTAGCCGGCGATCAGGACTACAAAAAGTAAAAACCAAATATCGTTGAGTGTCATAGTTTCACCTCACGATGTGCGCGCCCTGCCGAATACCTCGCGGAAAGTGTCCGGTAACGCGGAAACAGGCTTGTCTTCTTCCAATGGATCTGGGCCATGTTGGATCTTGGCATTGAGCAAGTAGATGAACAAGGCAAACAGGGCGATGTAGAGAAAGATAAATATGGATATGGAGGCGACGACTTGTTCGGTCGACAACGTGGGGCTGATGCCTTCGGCCGTTTTCATTAACCCAAAGACGATCCAGGGCTGGCGGCCGATTTCGGCCACAGCCCAACCGGCCATTGTGACCGCTTCGGTCAAGAAGACGCTAAGGACAAAGATCCACAACAGCCAGCGCATTTTAAAAATGCGTCCTTGCCAGTAATAGAATATGACACCGAGCAGGCCGATGGGGATGAAGAGCGAGCCAAAAGCGATCATGAAGCGATAAGCCTGGAACGTCATCTGTAAAGGCGGCCATAGCTCTTCTGGGATCTGGTTCAGTCCAACCACCGTGGCATCAAAGCTACCACCGGCCAGGAAGCTGAGCGCGCAAGGGATCTGGATGCCCCTGGTCGCGCCACTTTCCTTATCGACCCAGCCGATCAGCGTCATAGGGGCACACTCTTGGGTTTCCCAGAGACCTTCCATAGCGGCTAGCTTAGAGGGTTGGTATTCGGCAACAACGGCAGCGCTTTCAGAGCCGAAGACGAAGAGTTGTAGTAGGCTGAGGATAAAGAAAAGCAGAACAGAGATTCTAAAACCCGCTTTGGCTATTTCGATATGCTGCCTCTTTAACAGGTACCAGGCGCTGACGCTGAGCATGAGCGAGGTGCCGACCATCCAGGCACTAACCAGGACATGGCCGATGCGGGACAAGAATGAGGGGGTGAACATCACTTCCCTGAAGCTAGTCATAACCGCCCGGGCACCTGTAGCAGTGGTTGCTACAGTGTAACCCCCGGGCGTTTGCATCCAGGAATTAGCCATGATGATCCAGACGGCGCTGAAGTGGGCGCCAAAGGCCACCATAAAGGTGGCAAAGAGCCACATCCGGGGACCTAGCCGGCGGCCTCCAAAGAGCATCAGACCCAGAAATCCGCCTTCAAGAAAAAAGGCGAACACCCCTTCGGCCGCCAGCAAGCTTCCAAAGATGTTGCCAACGAATCGGGAATAATCGGCCCAATTCATGCCGAACTCGAATTCCTGCACCACACCGGTAGCAATACCCATGGCAAAAACAAGGGCATATATTTTGACCCAAAAGAAAGACATTTGCCGCCAGAGGGGGTTCTTCGTGCGAATATATAGGACGCCCAGCACGACCATCATCAAACCCAAACCTATGGAAATAGGGGGGTAGATATAATGGAAACTTGCCGTGAGGGCGAACTGGAGACGGGATAACATCTCAGGGTTCATAGGTTCCCTCCTTTGTCAGATACCAAGTTGACACGATGGTGATAGTAATGATGCACTGTCTACTGATATGCCGATTGTATTGAGGGATATCCAAGGATTCCACCGATCTCAATACCGTTCGACGTTGCCTGAATCGTTACCTTCTCCGATCCCACCGGAAAAGCGCGCTCCCAGGCTGAATTTCTGACGCCTGGCAGCGTCACAATGCAGCCTCACGTTAGATTCTATCAATTTTCAGATCAGGTGACGATATCGATCGCTAATCGGTGTTCTTCACGTCGTTATACCTGAAGCAATCTACTGTATGGTCGTTAACCATGCCCACGGCCTGCATAAATGCATACGTTATTGTCGGACCGACAAAGCTAAAACCGCGCCTTTTCAGATCCTTGCTAATTTCCTCTGATAATTCGGTCTTAGCCGGCAATTCGGACATCGTCTGCCAGGCATTTTGGATAGGTTTCCCATCGACAAAGCCCCAAATGTAGGCATCGAAGCTGCCAAACTCTTCCTGGATTTTCAAGAAAGCCTTGGCGTTTTTGATCGCTGAGTTGA
>DOXE01000029.1 GCA_003519205.1 Chloroflexota bacterium | reverse complement strand
GAAAATCGAAAAGCTATTCTCAAGCTGATAAAGTGGCCATTTCTTCATTCTGGGCTTGGCCTCGAAGGGCGGGGTCTCACTTGGAGGTATATTGATATTTGCCCCAGCGTGGCTGATGGCAGGAGAATAATCTTCGATAATATCATCCGATATCTTCCGTGTACGAGTCGCGAATAAGTGACAGTGAAGGCGAATTAGATAACACATTATAAGGAGATTGTTATGGCAGATTTGATTGTTTTGGCGTTCGATAATGAACAGGGGGCCATCCAAGTGCGGGATGAGCTGATTAGTTTGCAGAAACAACAGTTGATAGAGCTTGAAGATGCGGCCGTCGTAATACGGCCAATGGAAGGTAAACCTAAAGTTAAGCAGGTTTCCAGCCTGGCTGGCGCCGGTGCTTTGGGAGGCGCCTTCTGGGGCTTGCTCATCGGTTTGCTCTTTTTTGCACCTTGGTTGGGTTTGGCCATCGGGGCGGTCACTGGTGCGGTAGCTGGCGGATTGACTGATGTTGGCGTTGACGATAAGTTCATTAAGGAAGTGGGTAACACTATCGAGCCAGGTAACTCAGCCCTGTTCCTTTTGGTCCGAAAGGTTACGCCCGACAAAGTCTTGGAACATGTTAAAAAGTACAACCCGACTGTCCTGCAGACTTCGCTTTCTGAGGAAGACGAAGCCAAGCTGCGCGATGCCTTCCATCACGAAATGGACGAAGAAGAAGCATAAGCAGTAGGGTAAGGCTGGAAATTAATTCGGCCAATATGCCAGAAAAGTGATTAAAGACCTTATGATTCCTGATTAGGTCTTAAGATTACTTGAAAACCTGGTACAATTAAATAGGGGCGACCGTCCGGTCGCCCCTGATGTTATATCGACAAAGCACAAGGAAGAGAGTTGGTCATGATCGAAGTGCCAATCGATGCGAGAGTTGATTGTACGGATGGCCGTGCCGGCACGTCAACCCACGTGATCTTTAACCCCATGTCGAAAAAGATCACCCATTTTGTTGTTAGCGATGATGAACCAGTTGTTCCTCACAGCTATCTTGTCCCGGTTGATTTGGTGACCGAGACGAGACACGATGAAATAAAGTTGGCCTGCACACTAGCAGAATTAGGCCAATTGGAACGGTTCACAGAGGTTCAATATGTTCCGAACCCGGATCCTGGACCTGGCTATCCGGCCGATTCGGTCTATCTAGCGCCATATGTTTCTCCATTGGATACTGGATATTTACCGGTGGAGGTAGAGCACGTACCTTTAGGAGAACTAGCGGTAAGGCGGGGTGCCGTTGTAGAGGCGAAAGATGGCTTCGTTGGGCATTTGGGCGAATTTTTGCTTGATCCTGATACCGGACAAGTGACTCACCTTGTTTTGCAGGAAGGGCATTTATGGGGTAGAAGGGAAGTGACCTTGCCCATCTCAGCCATCGACCAGGCATTAGAGAACACCATTTATCTTAAGCTTGATAAAGAAGCGGTCGAGAAATTACCCGCCATTCCGGTTAAAAGGGACTATGGCAAAGGGGAAGAAGCTGAAAAACTTGAACTATTGGCTAAAATTTTCAATGATCCTCATGAGGCCAAAGAAGGCCTGAAAAGGGTGAAACAGTATCGGCGGGAGAAGAAGGATCTCTTTAAAATTCGTAATGCAGCTATTTTAGTCAAGGAGGCTGATGGCCAGGCTAAGATCACAGAAACGGCCGATGTCAGTACGAAACAAGGTCGCATTTTTGGTGCTGTTACCGGTGGTTTAATTGGTCTGGTTGGAGGGCCAGTGGGTGTGATCGTCGGCGCCCTGGCTGGTGCTGGAACGGGCGCTTTTGCTGCCAAACACATCGACATGGGCTTTTCCAATGAGTTCCTGGAAAGCATGCAGGAGTTATTGCAACCAGGTAGCTCAGCCTTGCTTGTCCTGGTAGATTTCAAGGGTGCGGATGACTTATTTGATGTTTTGTCCGATGGACAAAACGTCATCTTGCGACATACGCTTACAGACCAGATGGTTGAGGAATTATTAAAAGAAGAAACGGCCGGTACGGGTGACCAACCCTTTGTTGAAAAATCTTAAGGATAGATCCAATAATTGTTGTTTCTTACCCGGTCTTGACAATTTATCAAAAAATTAATCGCATATTGGAAGATACAGTCTAAAGGAGATTTGTAATCGTGTCGAACATAATCGTCATCACATTTGATAATGAGGATGAGGCCAAGAAAGTTCGAGAGGCCTTGAAGGAAATACAACACGGGGGTTATATCAGCCTCGATGATTCAGCCATCGTCGTTCGCGATCAGAAAGGGAAATACCATGTTCATGATGAACTCGATCGCGGCGTAAAAGTTGGTGCGCTTGGTGGCGGTTTCTTGGGGTTGTTGCTAGGGTTTATCTTCACACCAATTGGCGGGCTCCTCATAGGCGCGGCCGCCGGTGCTCTGATAGGTTCTTCTTTTGACCTGGGAATCAGCAAAAAATTTATCAAGGATGTAGAAGCTTCTATGGAGCCTGGTACGTCGGCGCTTTTTGTTGTAATCAAGGAAGCCGATCCAACTATGGCCCTGGCGGCATTAAAACCTTATAAAGGTGAGGTTTACCAAACAAGCTTAGATCCGGATGACGAAGAACATTTGCGGAAAATTCTAAGCAAACGGACGAACCAGTAGCAATAACGGCCGTATAAAATTTCAAATCAATTCAATAACGCCCATCTGGCTGTCAGCCGTTAAGAGCTGAATCTTATAGCCTGGGATTTGTTATGCCTATTATGGGGAGAGTACTGATACTTCAAACCAGAAGAACTTTGAATAGCCGATATTGGCTTTAACATTTCCAGTTTCTTGCCATCTGGAAAACTTACCTAGATCGGTTATCTTAAGTTGGATGTTAATTTATGGAGGAATACTCAACAGTGGACGTTAAGACAGAAAG
>DOXE01000394.1 GCA_003519205.1 Chloroflexota bacterium | reverse complement strand
AGTAATGCCAGAGGTATAAGGATCACCAGCCGGAAAAGCACAACTCGCGAGGCACTGCCAAACCCTTCCCGGTTCAATTGGATGCCATAGCCAACAATGATGAGGATCAAGGGAACAGTCATGCTGGCCAAGAATTCCAGCGCCGCCATAATCCCGCCGGTAACAGGCCAAACAGCTAGCAAATGGCCTATCCCGGCTACATTCAACAAGATCCCGGCCAAGATACCCAAGATCACGGGCGACTTAAGAAATGATTGAAAAAGTTGGCCAGGGTTTTGGGCCCTATCCCTGGTCATCATCAGTAGGGCCAGGAACACAAACCAGATAAATATCTCGTGTCCTAGGTCAATCACCGCAATGTAGCCGATATTCTGTAGTCCGTAGGCGCTGGCAAACAAGCTGATTCCGAGCATGCCATATTCAAAGCCGGTGGTAAGGAAGGGGAAATACGTTTGTTTCGGCGCTAACCGGGGACGCACGAGTCGGCCCAGGCCGAAAAGTAGCACGCATAGAAAGAAGATCACAAAAAAAACCNNGTGTGCGCCGGATCCAGTACCCTAGGAATAGAAGTAAGAGGATCGGCAGCACACGATTGAGGATATCGACAGTCTGTGGGTCCATCCAGCAGGCAATCGTTAGCGGATCCCTAGAAGCAACTCAACCGTTAATTGGTCAAGGCGTTCATAAGGCAATCCGCGAGCGCCGAGGGCCGTCCGGTCGAAGTGTGCTGCCTTTAGCTCCTGGGCTTTCTTTGTGCTGTAAGCTCCCTTATATGCATCGGTTGAGCCATCATCGGCGTTGATCTCCTCTAGCAAGGCCTGGATCTCGGGATCATGATTCCATTGCTCGGCCTTTTCCTTGAGGATGAGATAGGTGCGCATGCAGCCGCGGGCGAAATCCTTTACTCCCTCGTAATCCTCAGTACGGTAGGCGTGGGCATCGAAGTGGCGGCTGCCGTCGTAACCAACATCCTCCAGGAATTTGACCAGAAAGAAGGCGCTTTTCAAGCTCACGGAACCAAACCGGAAATCCTGATCGTAGCGGCCGAAGGCCTGATCGTTCAGGTCAATGTGGAAGAGTTTGCCCGCTTCCCAGGCCTGGGCGACGGCGTGGGTGAAATTCAAGCCAGCCATGTGCTCGTGGGCCACTTCCGGGTTCACACCCACCATTTCCGGGTGGTCGAGGGTGGCGATGAAGCCCAGCATGGCACCAGTAGTGGGGAGAAAGATGTCTCCTCGGGGCTCGTTGGGCTTGGCTTCCAGGGCGAATTTCAGGTCATAGCCATTATCTCTAACGTATTCACACAGGAAATTCATGGCTTCACGGAAACGTTTGCCCGATTCTGCCGGATTCTTGCTGGCATCGGTCTCCGTCCCTTCCCGGCCGCCCCAAAAGACGTATACCTTTGCCCCTAGTTCCACGCCCAAGTCGATAGCCTTCATCGTCTTCTGCAGCGCGTAAGCCCGGACTTTTGGATCGTTGGCGGTAAAGGCACCGTCCTTGAAGGCCGGGTCGCCGAAAAGGTTCGTGGTAGCCATGGGCACGACCAGGCCAGTATCCTTCAAGGCTGCTTTAAAGTCAGCCACGATCCGGTCCCTTTCAGTTGGCGTAGCATCGATGGGAACGAGATCGTTATCGTGAAAATTNNCCCACATTGCCAACAGTCCATAGCCCAAAGGTGAATTTTTGTTCCGGTTTCGGTGTGTAATTCTCAGACATGGTTTAAACTCTCAATAGTTCCTTTGCCTTTCGAACGGCCACGCTCGCATCGGGAGCATAACCGTCGGCGCCGATCTCCTGGGCAAATTGTTCATTGGTGCCCGGACCACCGATCATTATCTTAACCTGGTCACGGACGCCCGCGGCCGTGATAGCTTCGATGGTAGTCCCCATCATGGGCATGGTCGTGGTCAGCAAGGCCGACATGCCNNTGGAAACCGGCCCCTTCCCACATCATCCCTACTAAGTTTTTGCCAATATCGTGCAGGTCACCTTTTACCGTGCCCAGAGCCGCTTTGGCGACAGGCTTGGCGCCCGTTTCGGTGAGCTTCGGCCGCAACAGGTTCATGATACCTCGGGTAGCGATGGCCGAAGCCATCATTTCAGGTAAATAAAATTCCCCGGTTTCGAAGTTATTGCCCACGACTTCCATGGCTGGCATGACTCCGCCAGTGATGATGTCTTGTGGCTCCATGCCTTCTAAAAGGAGTTGCCCGGCCGAATCGACGGCCGCTGGGGCGTTGCCCTCGATGATGGCTGTACGCAACTCAAGCAAGGCCGGTGCCTCTGCCCTTTGCTGTTCAGCCAGGGCAGCTGCTTCTTCAGCCGTCAAGGCCCGGGCCGGCATCGAATCCGGACTGACGCTAACCACCAACGGTTTCTCAGGCGGCTCGCTATAAACATACTCTTCCGGCCGCTGGCCGACACCGCCGGGACCGTAATCGCCATACTCTTGCAGCGTTTCCCACATGGCCATGATATTCTCAGGCGGCACATTGGCCTGGATATTGTGCACGGCCGCAGCCACAAAACCACCACCAGGTCCGAAATCGTCGACCCGGCGGCGGACTTCCTCGCGAACCTGTTCAGGCGTGCCATCGGTGAAGACGCCTTGCGTATCAACCAGGCCACCCCAAAAGGTGATATCGTTGCCAAAGTCGCGCTTTAAGCCGGCCGATTCCATGCCGGTGGCACTGACCTGGACCGGATTGATGATGTCTACCCCAATTTCAACCAGGTCAGGGATGATCTCGCGAACTGAACCGCAACAATGGAAGAAGATCTTGGCCTCAGAACGAGCCTTGATGAAATCAAAGATCTTTTTGTGGCGTGGCTTAATGATCTCCCGGTACGTCTCCGGCTTCATGAGCAGGCCGTATTGCCCGGCCACATCGTCCGCTTCCTGGACTACATCGGCGTATTCCCCAACCATGGGCAGGGCGATGTCCCAGTATGCGAGCTTCAGGTCGATGATGGTGTCCATCAGAAAGGTGAGCATATCGAGATTGGTCACGAAGTCCGGGTAGAACTTGGTAAATCCCCGGGTCCAGGCTGTCAGCTCGACGTAGCCAGCGGCCAACCCACCCAGGATAACCACTTCGCCACGATCCTCGGCCACGTAACGGGCGCGTTCGGCCAGGCCTTCGAAGCGAGCCGGGTCAGTGGGATCTGGCCAGGGATGGTTCTTGATATCCTCGATGCTGGTGGCATGACTCAAGGGATGGTCGAACATATCATAGAAGAAACCACCGTCTTGTGGCTTGCGCCAGCCAATGCCCCATTCATCATAGAAAAAATCGTAGCCTGGTAGGTCAGTGGTGTTCACTTCGATCTTAAAGGTAGCCGACGAGCGCGGAGCAACGTTGCGGATGTCAGAACCCAATTCTTGGCGAACATCTTCGTCGATGGTCGCTATCTGCTGGAACACATCCATAACCCCGATGTCTTTTTCAGGTAAGCCCAGGTACCGGCGTAGATTACGGTAAGCATTCACATGAATGCTGGTGAGTACAGTGCCACCCAAGTCAAAAGGAATTCGATCTGGCTCCTTGTGATTCAAAGCCAGTTTACCCCGTTCGCGAGAATTCATGAATCAACCTCCTCCTAAAAATAGACAAGATTTACAGGATTGTTAACTAGTGTCTGCATGCACCTGGATTTTCATACGTTGAAGTTCAAATAGGGCTCTAGGTGGACGAGAGTCCGCCGGTCGGCATATTGCCGCTTCATCCGGCTAGAGCCTTCC
>DOXE01000216.1 GCA_003519205.1 Chloroflexota bacterium | reverse complement strand
CTGATCCGACGAAATATTGTACGACTTCACCGAAGGTACCGTCGCCGTTGTTGAACAACAAGCCGACTAGATCGGGTGCTTGGAGGACAACAAGATCAATAAAAGAGTCGCCATTCATATCTCCCGATTGAATATACTTGGTGTTCGTACCCCCCGCGTAGAACACAGGTGCCTGGAATGTGCCCGCTCCTTCATTTATCAAGATACTGATGGTATCAGTATCTTCTAGTGTTATCGCCAAGTCTAGGTATGAGTCACCGTTGAGGTCGGCAGCCGTTACCCCGGTGCTAGATTCCCCTGTTTCGTAAATACCGGCTTCTTGGAATGCGCCATGGCCATCGTTCATCAAGATGGTTGTCAATCCGCTGTAAAAGTCGGGCGCGGCTACGTCAGGGAGTGTATCCCCGTTAAGATCGGCAACAGCCAAATCGAAAACTACATCCCCAATGTCGTACTTTGGATAGGCCGGCGCCACTTCTGCCTCTGCCGGTGGCTCCACGGTAGGCGGCACAGCTTCGGCTGCTGAATCTTCTGGCGGCGCCGTTTCTGTCGGCTGCACGACCGTCGCTGTCGGTGGTATAGCCGTTTCTGTCGACAGGATCTGTGAGTCTGACGATGAATCGATCGTGGCTATAACCGCCGGTTCGGGTGTGCTACACGCAGCCAAGATCAACATGGCGAGGATCACGCTAACCCATATCAGCAACTGTTTTCTGTGATACATTTTGTTCTCCTTGTTGAAGCGGGCTACAATTTCGTTTAGCGTAGATTGAAATCCCATATATGGTCTTCCCATAAATCAATAAACACCTGATGAGAAGTTTAGATCCAGTGTTGAGTGTATATACACCTCCTTTTAAACGACAACTAAGTTGAGACTTGGATCAAATCACCCATGTCGAAATTGGGCAATCATTAAACTCTGCGTAATACCCAACAAAAGCCCTACCTCATTTGAGAATATATCTAAGACTTAAAAAACGCGAACTCGTCGTCAGCGGTAAGATGATGGCTAGTATGTTATCAAGCCCGAAATTCTGCTTGACCCCGCTTGTCACGCAAATCGTGATGATTTATTGGACTATTTTTTGCATTGTACCATTATTCACTATCGACTTGGGCTAGAAAGCTACAAAATCAATTTCGAAAGGATTTTTAAACAAGCGGATATCAGGCCGTTGAAAAAGGGTACGTAATGAAGCCAACTTGCTTTTCACCTGCATTCATGCTTGCATTTGGCGAGGGTTATTGCTACAATCTTTTCGGATCAACACCTGTTTTATAGGCATTTTCTGCGCATTGCTTCGCTATTTTTCTATATAACTCAGTTGGCATCTCTGCTTAGTTCAACCACGGATTATGTGGCGGCTGCTATTTGGTTCACCGGACCATTTATTTGGCTTCGCGCCACATCAATCCATTAACCGTTAGGCGGTAGTAGTGGATGTGATGTGATCTGTCGGCTTGGTCTATCATAGGAATTGGCGGATGAATATAGCAACAAAACGAAAGAGAACAGAATTGTTAACGTATATACAGCGGGAAGTTGTTCGAGAACCATCCGTTCAAGGAGTGGTTGCGATTGGCAGTGTGTCAAAAGGGATCGCTCGTGATGACTCAGATATTGACGCTGTTGTATTTCTAGAGCCATTTGATCTTTACGCCATCCCAGCTGAGTTCAAATGGTTACCTGATCAAGGCACATATCACGGCATCTTCAGTGCAGTGGAAAACTCTATACAACTTGATTTCAAGCGGCTCGATTTAGCGCAGTGGTCAAAGCAGACTTATGAGTGGCCAGAATCAATATGTGCTGAGTTGAGTGGAGGTTGGATAGCATTCGATCGAAATGATGGAATTCAGAAGCTAATCGCTGAACGGACAAAATACGGTGACAAGATGCGGCAAGAGCATCTTGATGAAGCGATTGTGGGGCTTGATTGGCTGCTATCTGAGGCAACGACAGACCGAACATGGACTACACTTGGGCCAAGCATTGCCCATTATAGACTGCATTCAGCCTACGATTATTTGATGCAAGCACTGTTTGCCTACAATCGCCGTTGGCGTTCTTTGCGTAGTCGAGAGTTGTCAGATTTGTTGATTTTGCCCTGGTTACCAGAGAGATTTGAAGAGCAGCTACTGTTGGCAATGAACGCACTTTCCGCAACACAAGAAGGGTATCAGCAACGCGTAGTAGCTCTTCGCTATTGCTTCAATGAATTGGTGGCTAAATGTCAGCAAGATAGGCTATATGGAGAGAATGCTGTCAGTGAAGCATTTATTCGTCAATATGACGAACCCGGACGCAACTGGAACATGGACGAGTGGAACAGGAAACATGAGGAACGAAACGCAAAGGTTCGGGAGTAACCGCCTAACACCCGCTGCAGCCGACAGCGCCTTCGGCGCTCGTTGTATCGCGGCTTCCTCGTTTTGATGGTAGACATATCCAGAGTAGTGTTTCCGTAAACCCGGCGCTGCGGCTGAGCTTTTCCATTAGAACCATCAAAGATACATAATAAGCAACGAGTTCATAAAAATCGAAAAGGGCCATTTCTCGGCCCATTTCTTATCTTAGTAGACGCATTGGTTAATATATCTATTTGTTAGGTTATCAATTGCAACGGTTTTGAGCTCAGGCTTGCTTTCCAATATACAAACTCGAGAAATATTTCTGGCAAATCGCGCTTTCCGCGGGGTCGGCAGCAGCGAATTGTTGTGCGGCATTCTCATAACTAGGCTAGCAGGAGTTATCTGGAGTATTCGTATCCCACTTTGCAATGAACATCAGCGATCAGATTATGCCCTTCTTCATTGAAATGCAATCCATCGGATTGCATAAACTCGGGCGGCATCTCCTGGTTGCCATTCCGTCCATTAACTATCTCATACGTATGGGCGACATGGACCTTATGCTTGCTGGCAGCCTGAATGATGTAATCGCGCCAAACCTCATAAGCTTGTCGTTTCAGTAAGTCTAGAGTGCCGTACTCTTTCCATCTCGCAACAAAGAGAGACGGAATCCCTACATCCGCTATCAGGATTAGGGTCTCCGCTGGATTTGCCAAAGACACAATCTCTGAAAGGAGCTGGTCGAATTCATCTTGCATAGGGTTGGTCACTTCACGAAGACAATCCAGGTCTACTTCATCAGCACGCGCATAGCAGGGCCCACCTCTACCAACGCCGATGCTGGGGATCACATTATGCCACCCCAGCCATATTGTGATGACTTCTGCATTTCGAAGGTCTTCGCGCAAGTCCTCGTTGTTGTGAACCTCCTCAACCCAGCCTGCAACCGAGCGAGTAGTATTTGTTGCCCAGTTGTGAACCGCTACATCGACTCCCAAATCATCCTCGATGTATCCCGCATAGACTTGGACATATGAATGGTCTGCACCAACACCATATCCCGTTGGGGTGGAATCACCCAATGCCACGAGATCCCAGGTTGTATCAGAGCGCTCAGCGATGAGGGTTGCTGCATTCCTCGGCCCTCCCGCTCCAGTGTCACTGGAACCGGAAGCTCCACATCCTGAAGTCCAAAGCCCGAAAATGACAACCACAATCAACACTTTGACAGCTGGTCCAATCGACATTGAGTTGTCCATCGTCTTCTCCCTACTAGGCGTGAGGATCGGATGAGTTCGAGCAGTCACTTCACCCCGCCCTCACGATAGACTGCCAAGCCGCCGCCATAGGTCCCGATCCACATGTTCCCCTGTGCATCAATGGCGAGAGAAAAGAACCCGTTCTACGGCAACCCCGAGTTCTCGGTGTCATACATGTTCGAGCTCTCTCCGTCGAATCTCGTCAGACCAGCACCATTCCAACGCCCACTCCATATGTTCCCTCTGGCATCAACGGCAAGACCGAGGACAATGTTACTCGGCAGCCCGGAGTATCGCTATCGTCACCTCAAGGAGTGGACCACCTTGGCCGAAAACGAATGGACCCATGACGGGCGAAAATTGACAGCCTGGTCGATTGGCCTGTGCGGCGCCAGCTCCTCCAGCCACTTTTCATAGTCCTGGTGCAGGCCATACTCATCATCGTTGATGAATACACTCGCAGTAATGTGCATCGC
>DOXE01000077.1 GCA_003519205.1 Chloroflexota bacterium | reverse complement strand
ATATAAAGTCAATTGGAGGCCATTTTATAATAATCGACGTCGGAGCAAATTGTAACACAGCGTTTTTGGATGATGACTACCTTCCCCCATTTCTTTGCCAACTGCAAAATGCGCCACGATTTTGGTGACCAAATCCAGGTACGCTACCGACATACAGATGGGGAAGATTATGATACCTGGGTGAGTGGGGAAGAGGTTCTGGGGCGGATACGGTCCCAGGCGACCGAGGAACGGTTGAGGGGGCTGATGAAATTGAATTGGGGGCAGATCCAAGAGGCTAAGGACCGGTTGCCAGAGGAGGTAAAAAAGAAAACAGAACGATGGCTGCTTGATATCCTGGCCAATGGCCTAGAGGACAACCTTGGCGGCAATCACATCGGGGACAGTTTGGCCGATGCCATTAGAGGTGGAAAAGATAAAGATGCCTCCACCGAAGTGGCTAAAGGGCGCTGGATGAATTTATTACACGACGAACTCTTCCGGGCTGGGGTCTTGGAATTGGCCTGGATTCAGCTTGAGGGCTCCTTTCCCGAGGACAGCCCCGCCGAGGAACAAGATGATTGGATTTAAAGTTAAATCGATACTCACTATAAGCCTGTTATTTTTCTCATCTTTTATCTTCTTCTACAACCAAGCCAGTTATGCCAGCCCAAGGGTCGGCAAAGTTGATCCAAATGATACGGGTGATTTTTTTCCTATTTTAACGGGCCAATCTAGCCCGCCGACGATTGGATCAGAAGTGATCAATTCGACCACTGATACTCTGTACCTACCGATGATTCAGGGTTCGACCGATCCTAATCCAAATCAAAATCCGAATTCAACCTGGCTAACTTATCTGAATCTTTTCAGGGAACAAGCAAATCTCAACCCCTTATGGGAAAATGAAGAGTGGTCAAATGGCGGATTTCTACACAGCAGATACATGGTCAAGAATAATTACATCACCCACTATGAAAACCCAGCCAATATTTGGTATACAGAAGAAGGTTACGATGCCGGCCGGAATGGCAATGTCTTCGTTTCATCCTATGATGGAACGACAGATGAAATGGCCATCAACTTCTGGATGATGGGGCCATTTCACGCTATTTCCATGCTCGATCCTCAACTACACCAAACTTCGTTGGGCTGTTACCGAGAAGACATCGGCGGTTGGGAAATGGGCGGCACGTTGGATGTACTGCGCGGACGGCAAGGGACCCCTCCAGGTACGACCTTTCCCCTACCCTACCCACGCGATGGCGGGCAAACCTGGCTACGAAAATACACGGGTAACGAGTGGCCCGATCCATTAACCAGTTGCCCTGGATACACAGCACCAAGCGGACCTCCGATCATGTTGCAGATTGGAGAAGGCAACCTAACACCCAATGTAACCGATTATCGACTATCTTCAGGTGGTTCTTCCTTGCCGGCCTGCCTATTTGACGAGACGACCTACGTGAATCCAGATAGTGGAACCCAATCTCTCGGCCGGGCCGTCCTCAACAGCCGAGATGCCATTATAATTATGCCTAGGGACCCACTGGTTTCGGGTCAAGAATATGATGTCAGCGTTACCGTCAACGGCTCAAAAATCGAATGGAGTTTCTCGGTTGTAAGTTCACCCTTAAATGCGTCTCCCGCCACATGGTTCACTTATGAGATGCGTTAGTTTCACTTCTGGCATGAGGTGTGACATTTGGCACTGGCAATTGGTGACAGATGTCTCTAACTATCTAACCTTCCATCACCTATACTCCGATCATGTATTCAAATTTCTGAATACATGTTTTTTTACTCGTCGGGTTCTGCCCACCACAGTCTCACCTCCGCTATTACAGAACCCGACGAGATTAATCAACCCGGTAATGAGAGAAAAGATGATTTATTCGTTGTTTTGTAGGAGGCAACCATGAAGGTAGTCATAGACCGAAATCTTTGCGATGCCAGCTTGCCGTTTTGCCAACGATGTTCGGCAGCCCTTATCCGAAATCCCGAAGGTAGCGACAGGCCCTGTATCATGGAGATTGTCGAGGATGAAAAAGAAACCTTGACCCTCGTGATGCACACCGACAACCGAACGCTCAAAATCGAGTTGACCGACGAAGATCGGGAGATTGCCTCGGTCGAAGGTTGGGAGGCATTGGCTGATTTCGATCCAGCCCTCTTTAGATCTGGCGCCCTCGAAAGATGGCGCGAGATTCGCCAGTTGCCGTCCGATCACTAATAAAGACAAATACAATATTGGTCGACTTGCTGGTGCATCCTACACAATAAAGAACTCATCTTAGGGAGGAAAACATGACTCTAGGCATCACAGCCTTCCGAGAGGTAAACCGACGAGAAAGAGCCAACGAAGCTCCGGTCGAATACTATAAACGCGCGGTAGAAGATCGCATTCTTGATTTTGAGGAAGTGATCCTTGGCTTTGACGAAGAAATGGCCATGGCCGAGGCAGCCCGTTGTCTTCAGTGCCCCGATCCCCAACCCTGTACACTTAATTGTCCGGCCGGCAACGATTTACCGGCTGCTTTGTGGCATATCAGTCAAGGCGAATTCCTTGAGGCAGCTAAAATATTCTCCCAGACCAGTCCCTTGCCAGAAGTGTGTGGCCGGGTCTGCCCCAATCTCTGCCAGGAAGGCTGTGCACTGAGTGCTCGAAATGGCGCCATTTCCATCGGAAAACTTGAGGAATTCGTTGCCGACGAGGCCCGCATGGCTGGACTTCTAAAGATCTCGGTGCCAGAGAAAAAAACCGGCAAACACGTGGCTGTGGTTGGCTCTGGACCGGCCGGGATCACTGTTGCCGAAGACCTGATCAAAAAAGGGCACCAGGTGACCGTTTACGAAGCCTGGCCTGTTCCGGGTGGCGTGTTGGTATATGGTATTCCGAGTTTCAAATTAGATAAACAGGTTGTCATGCTTAAGATCCAAGATCTCGAAGAGGCAGGGGTCAAGTTTGTAACCAATACGCGGATAGGCGAGCAAATCACGGTAGACGAATTGCTTGAACAGTATGATGCCGTATTTTTGGGTACTGGAGCTGGCGTCGAAGCGAACATGAGCGTTCCCGGCGAGGAACTAAACTATGTCTATAGCTCAACTGACTTCTTAATTCGGGCCAATGTGCCTACCGATATGTTGCCGGCTTTCCGGCGGGAGAAGCCATGGGTCGGCCAGCGCGTGGCCGTTATCGGCGGTGGGGATACGGCGGTTGACTGTGCCCGGTCCGCTATCCGTCTGGGAGCTGAGGAAGTGACCATCATCTATCGACGCACAGAAGCCGAAATGCCAGGCAACAAGAGCGAAAGGGACATTTGCCTTGAAGAAGGTGTTAAGATTGAATACTTGCAGGCACCAGTCGAATATATCGGCGATGAAGACGGCCGGGTCAAGGCGATGAAGGTGATCTGCATGGAATTGGGTGAACCAGATAGATCCGGCCGCCGACGTCCGCTGCCCATCGAGGGATCAGAGTTCATCCAGGAAGTCGATACGGTCGTGCTGGCTGTGGGTTATTGGCCTGACCCCTTGATGGGGGATACGACGCCCAATTTGGCGACTCACAAATGGGGTTTGATATTAGCCGACGAGGAAGTTGGCGCCACCAGCCGGGAAGGCGTATTTGCGGCCGGCGATAACGTTCACGGTCCGGACTTGGTTATCACAGCCATTGCCGGTGCCCATAAAGCGGCCGATAGCATACACGCCTATTTGAATAAACAACCTGTGCAATGGGTTTCTGCTCCGAACGATTAATTAGAGCAGGATAAAGGCAAGCAAAAAATGCATTTCATGGGCGAGGTCAATGTGACCTCGCCTTAATCTTTCTCGATTTTATCTGCCGAACGCCATCTCATAAATGGACCTGCTTCAGGCCAATCGTCCAGTTTGCCAGCCAAATGTAGCCCCCCGAAGATCATTACCGATAAGACAATAAACCAGAATATGAATGCAGGGTCCGACATAATGATTTCCTCCCGGAATCCGGGCACGACCGATAATAATTCGTTGCATTCATTCTAGTTGTGGAAAACCAACATCGCTAGGTGACTTCTTTCCTACTGCTCCGATGTTTCGTTGGGCAATTGGTCCGCAGCTATGCCCGCCAGGATCTCAATAGCACCTAATCGCTGCATGTAATAATCGGGGGACATGCCGTATCGCGCGCCAGTGGCCAGGTGCCAAATCTGTTCAAAGGCTTGTCTGGCGGTTAAGGTTTCGAGGTCGACGTGCGCCAGGAGATCCATTGGTTCTAACATCATTCACCTTACCCATCT
>DOXE01000192.1 GCA_003519205.1 Chloroflexota bacterium | reverse complement strand
AGTCAGAGACAAAGACATGTGGACCTATTGGCGTCTGTTAGAAGGGGAGGTTTATTACGACCAGTCCTACCTGACGGCCGACGGCTTAAACCCGCCGGTTCTGCATGTGGAACTAATGAATACTCCGGTGATCGACGAGACGACTGGCAAACAATTGAAAGATTACACCTACGTCTACTTCAAAAACGGCAACGAAAGGATGGATAAACCAGGTCTCCAAGGGGGCACTATCCCGATCAAGATCGGGCCAGAAGCTATCGTCGATCCATATGGCCATGCCAACGACGACTACCAGGCTGAGCCGGAGTNNGCCGGCAAATTGGTGGCTAAGCAACTGATGGGTGATAAAGTGGCTGACTTAAAACCCTTCGCTTTCAATCGCTTCGCGGAGGGCCGAACTTTTGGCTCGACCAATAGCCATTCACCATGGGTGTAAATAACCAGCAGGTTGGCATATAAACCGGCCATTGTCCAGTTAACCCATGGATTTGAAAACCTGACAAGGATACGAATGGACAAACTCATCATTACTTCTTGCCTGGCAGACAACACGCACGCCTCTGGCCGAGCCGTTGCAGACTATCTTGGCCAGCGATTGGGCATCAGAACCGAGTTTGCCGTCGACATTCCCTGGCAAGAGCGGGAACGACTTCTCGATACTGGGCAGATTCACCTGGGCTGGATCTGCGGTCTGCTCTACGTTTGGAAAGCTGGCCAACGAAATCCCCACTTAGAGCTTCTGGCTGCTCCGGTGATGCGTGATCCGCGCTACCAGGGTCGGCCGGTTTACTTTTCGGACATCATCGTCCGCCAGGATAGCCCATACACTTCTTTCTCCGACCTCCAAGGTAGTTGCTGGGTCTATAACGAACCAGGCTCCTACTCTGGTTATTACGTCCTATGCCATCAACTGGTAAAACTAGACGAATCTCTCAATTTCTTCGATAAAGTGCTGCAATCGGGGGCTCATTTGAACTCGTTGCAAATGTTGGTCGACGGCCGAGCCGACTTCACCGCCATTGACAGCACCGTACTAGATCACGAACTTGCGCGCCGGCCGAATCTAGCCCACCAGTTGCAGGTGATCGAGAGCTTTGGACCAAGCCCTATCCCACCCTGGGTCATTTCCCTAAAGCTACCAAAGGACCTGCGGTGGCAATTGCGCGAGCTTCTACTAGATATGCACATCGATCCGGGGGGTAGGGCTGCGCTAGCCAGTGGCCATCTCTCGCGATTTGTCACTGCCACCGATACTGCCTACCAAATGATCCGTGATGTGAGCCAGGCGGCTCGTTCAGTGGCCCAACCAGCCTAATTAAGAATTGCCTGCCTGACGGCGGCGGCGGGTACGGCGACCGCTTGCCTCTCCAGACCCCTCTGGCCGGTTGGCCATGATCCAGGTGGTGCAGTTTTCGTCGTTGCCCATCATCATATCAGCAGCCAGTATGGCCTGTTTGATCTCCGATTCGATGGGGTTGGTGATGGCCGAGGTTAATCCGGCGGCAATGGCCATCGCCAGGAATGTCGCGTTGAGCGGAGCCCGATTGGGTAAGCCAAAGGAAATGTTGCTCGCCCCGCAACAAGTGTTGACACCCAATTCATCCCGGCAGCGGCCGATAATGTGAAATACTTGCCGGCCGGCATAGCGCACGGCGCCTACAGGCATCACCAGGGGGTCGATCAGCACATCTTCCTTGGGGATGCCGTGATCCAGGGCTCTTTGGACGATCCTTTTAGCTACAGCAAAGCGAACATCCGGATCTTCCGAGATGCCTGTTTCGTCGTTGGAGATACCGATCACCGCCGCGCTATGTTTTTTTACCAATGGTAGAACTGATTCTAAGCGTTCTTCTTCGCCTGTCACCGAGTTAACCAGGGCTTTTCCCTGGTAGGCTTCTAGACCTCGCTCCAGAGCGGCTACGATGGACGAATCGATGGATATTGGCACATCAGTCACCGATTGCACGAGTTGAATGGCTTCGGCCAGGATGGCCGGCTCATCGGCCAAGGGTATGCCCGCGTTAACGTCCAATAAGTGAGCTCCTGCTGCCACCTGGGCGATGGCATCGTCCCGTACCCGATCGTAGTTCCCAGCAGCCATCTCTGCAGCTAGCTTCTTCCGGCCGGTTGGATTAATTCGTTCGCCAATGATCTTAAACGTCTGGTTGGGACCAATGATAACCGTTTTTTTTCTAGAGCTGATGATCGTCTCGGGCAATATGTCCTCCTCCGAGTGCATAGTCCGGTTAAAAATGGACTAATATAGTGTTGATAAAACTTTACTGATCGCCATCCCTGTTCGCACGCCTGCGCTTGCTAGGCCGGGCTCGCGGATCGCTATCCCGGGCCAAAGGTTGCATCGGCCGGGGTAACAGACCTGCTTCTTCGATGATCTCCGCCACCAACTCTTCCTGCCGGTAAGCCATCAAGTGGACGCCAGACACGCATTTGATTTCCTGAACCTGTTGGATGATCTCGACGCATATGCGCTTGCCCTCCTCCCGTTTCTTGTGCTTAGGGGTCTTTCGCAGGCGATCCACAATTTTGTCGGGGATGACCACACCCGGCACCCGGGTACGTAAGTACTCAGCCGCCTTCTCTGAACGGAGTGGGCCGACGCCAATTAATATATACACCCTTTCGTCCAGTCCCATATCACAAACCTGTTTTAAGAACTGGCGTAAACGGGGCACATCATAACAGTATTGTGTTTGGACGAAGTCGGCCCCGGCTTCGACCTTCTTGGCCAAACGCAACGGCCGCCAATCATAAGGTGGTACAAAGGGATTGCTGGCTGCGCCTAACAATAGTCTTGGTGGGGCTGTAAGCTTGCGGCCGCTGAGGAACATGCCTTCGTCCCGCATAATCTTGATGGTACGTAAAAGTTGGATGGAATCGAAATCAAATACCCGTTTGGCTTGGGGTTGATCGCCCACGCTGATGTCGTCCCCCGTCAGGCACAAGACGTTACAAACCCCCATCGCCGCTGCGCCTAGCACATCCCCTTGTATGGCAATGCGGTTTCGATCCCGGCAGGAGACCTGCAAGATCGGCGCATAACCTGCCCGGGTCAACAAGGCACAAATGGCCACGCTGGACATGTGGCAGTTAGCGCCAGAAGCATCAGTGGCGTTAATCGCATCGCACACTGAAGATAGGACCAGGGCGGCATCGTAGACTTCTTGCGGGTTAGCACTATCGGGCGGATTTAGCTCGGCGGTAACGGCAAAGCGTCCCGAACGGAGGACTCTTTCTAGGCGGCCGTCTGACTTAAACTCGGTTTCCACGCTTCAATTTCTTCGATCTTGATGAACCGTCTCGGCGATGCCTCCTCCCAACCGGCCGGTAACTGGCTATCTTTGTCAGCCAGCATATTGATCCAGGCCGAAGAGCCTTCTAACTGCCGGTTTACGGGTGGTTGCAAATCCATCATTTCGCTGCCAAAAGCAGGCATCTGTTTCGAGCGTTCAAAAGCCATTACCCAAATGCACTTCATTTCTGGGATAACCTCGCAATGGCCATTCGTTCGTACACCACCACAAGGTCCATTACGTAAATTTTTGGGGCAGGTCATGGGGCAGGTCATACCAGTCGAATGTAGCACGCATTGGCCACACATCCGGCAATCAAAGATCACACGCTTACTCAATTCTTCAGCTGGCCGTAGCCAACGATCCACCCGATCATATCCCAAACGGGAGACCAATGGGTCGAAGAACGATAACAATCGACCAGTGGCCAAGTACAAGATTTCCAGGAAATGCGGATAGTTCTGTAACCAACTACCAGGATTCATTATACGCTTGATCCCATTTTAGCCAGTTCCCTGTTTGATTTGCATGAATTTTTTTGCCGTTGAAACGGCAACGGCCGCGTCACGGCAATAGGCATCGGCTTCGATATCTTCGGCAAAGGCTTCGTTGAGTGGCGCACCGCCGACAAGCACGATCAGATCATTGCGAATCCCTTCTTCTTTGAGGGTATCGATGACCACCCGCATATATGGCATGGTGGTCGTAAGCAACGCGCTCATACCTAAGATGTCCGGTTGGTGCTCTTGAATCGCCGCCAGATACTCTTCCGCAGAGTTATTGATGCCAATATCAAAGACTTCAAACCCGGCTCCCTCCAACATCATGCCCACCAGGTTCTTGCCGATGTCGTGGATATCTCCTTTCACCGTGCCAATGACCACCGTGCCGACCTTTGGCGCGCCGGTCTCGGCTAGCAATGGTCGAAGAATAGCCATTCC
>DOXE01000304.1 GCA_003519205.1 Chloroflexota bacterium | reverse complement strand
TCCAAGGGAGATCGCGACTATTCCACTTAATTTTGCGTATAGTTAGCAAGAATATTTTATAGGGAAGTAGTTTTTGGGAATCTCATGGAGTTGATCCGTGAAACGTGATGCGGAAAACATGGTCACGCATCACGCCGTACGTATCAAGCCTTCCTTCCCTTATTGATTTCGAGGTATAGTCACCGTTATAATTTATATAACTGTATTTGGATAATCTGGCTAAGTATCACTTTTGGTCCAGTTTTTTTGATTTTTAAAGGACCATGACATGCAAGAACTATCTTCTTTTGGTGCGCTTGGTTGCGTTTATGCTATTGTAGCCTTCGTCAGTTTTCTGTTTGCTGTCTTAAGCCTGGTTGGAACTGAATTTGGCGATGCCTTGGATTTTGACGCCGATGCGGACGTCGATGTCGATACGGGCGTTGACTTCGCCAGTGTGAGTCCCTTTGCCCTGGCAGTTTTTGGGGCTACTTTTGGCCTTGTCGGCTTGATCACACTGATTTGGTTGGAATTGGACGCCTTGCCCAGCATCCTCATCGCTACGGTCTCTGGTCTTGTCGTCGGTGGCTTAGCTCAGGCCTTGTTTATTTATGTGCTGTCACCGAGCAAATCCAGCCATTTTTCTCTGGAGAATGATGCCCTCGGCCGGGAAGCGGAAGTCACCATTAGTATCCCGGCTAAGGGGCAGGGCCAGATCGCTTATAATAACGTCAGCGGCCGGGTTAGGTTAGGAGCTCGCTCGGCTACCGGTGAGGAGATAACCAGCGGCGAAATCGTCGTCATTGAAAGGATTGTCAGTCGGGCCGCTTTAGTCCGGCCGATCGAGAAAAAACAATAATTTGGCAGAGATAGCCTGAGAACTACAGTATTGGTTACCGGAGTTGAATTTCTTGGAGGATACTAAGACATGACCCTGCTTATCCCTATCTTGATTATTCTCTTTCTCTTTACCTTATTCGCCTTGGTGGCCGTGTACTCTGGCCGGGTCAAGAAGGTAGGGCCCAACCAGGTGCTCATCATATCCGGTCGGGGTGAAGGCAGGCAAGACGCTGGGCAGATGGTGAGCAAGTTCCGAATCGTGACTGGCGGCCGATCCTTTGTCTGGCCTGTTTTGGAACGGGTAGATGATCTTTCACTGGAGATCTTAACCATTGATATCACCACACCTGATGTCCCCACCAGCCAGGGTGTGCCTGTCACCGTTGATGGCGTTGCCCAGGTCAAGATAGGGAGCGATGAGAACTCTATCCGTACCGCCGCCATCCAATTTCTATCCAAGACCCAGGATCAGATCGAACACGTCGCCCACGAGACCTTAGCCGGCCATTTGCGGGCGATTCTAGGTACTTTGACCGTCGAGCAACTTTATCGCGACCGGGAAGCCTTTGCCCAAAAAGTGCAAGAGGTCTCCGGTGATGATATGGCCAGCATGGGTCTGGAGATAGTCTCCTTCGTCATCAAGGATATCAGTGATGCCGAGGGTTACCTGGAAGCGTTAGGCCGGCCGCGAATTGCCCAGGTTAAGCGTGATGCTGCCATTGGCGAGGCCGAGGCTGAGCGCGATGCCACGATTCGAAGCGCCGAAGCCAGGCAAGAGGGTGAGGCTGCCAAGTATAGGGCTGAGACCAAGATTGCCGAAAGCAGGAAGGATTTTGAAGTACAGCAAGCGTCTTATGANNGAAAACCAGAAGGTGAAGGCTGAAGAAGTCCAGATCGAATTCGTCGAGAAGCAAAAGCGCATCGAGGTTCAGGAACAGGAGGTCCGTCGGCGAGAGAAGGAGCTGGAAGCGACAGTGCGCAAACCGGCCGAAGCCGAGCAATACCGGGTCAAGACCTTGGCTGACGCGCGCCAATACCAGTTACAGACCGAGGCGTTGGGTGAGGCTGAAGCTATACGGCAGAAAGGCACCGGCGAGGCCGACGTGAATAAAGCAAAGGGTTTAGCTCAGGCGGACATCATTCGTGAACAGGGTAAATCGGAGGCCGAAGCTTCCAAGGCTAAGGGTTTAGCTCAGGCGGATGTCATTCTCGAGCAAGGGCTCTCCGAAGCGGAAGCGACCCATAAAAAGGCCGATGCCTGGAAAGAATATACCCAGGCGGCTGTCATCCAGCAGATCATCGATGCCCTGCCGGAGGTAGCGGCTGCTATCTCTGCACCTTTGTCCCAAACTGACCGTATCGTGATCATCAATAGTGGCGGTTCGGATAGCGCGGGAGCTGGTGCATCAAAGGTGACCAAAGATATCACCAATATCGTCGCCGAAGTTCCCGCTACCCTGGAAGCCTTGACCGGCATAGATCTACTTGCTGCCATGCAAGAACTACCCGGCATGAAAAAAAATGATGCCGAAAATCAGGCAACGGCCCAGGAAGAGACTTCGGAGGAAGAACAAGCCGAAGGCAAAAAAGAGAGGTAAGCATAGGTTGAATTTGCGAGAAGCACACAGGATCATGTGAAGATTGGAGTCTACTCGATCGCTTCATAGGCTTCATCGATGATCTATAATGGTTTTATGGGGCCTGTTGTTTCTTCTGGTATATAGGATGCAAATAAATGAATCGATTTAGACAACTGATTATCGTATTTGTAATGACAATTTTTTTGGTTGCCTGTGGTGGTGATGAGTTGCCTACATTGGCACCTACTCAGGAGGCTGAAGTCGAACCTGCCGGGGCACCCACGGAGGAACCAGCCCCTGTTCCGGAGCCAACGGAAGAACCTACCTCTTCCCCGGAACCAACGGAGGAGCCAACCCCTTCGCCGGAACCAACGGAAGAGCCAACGGCCGCGCCAACAGAAACACCAGACTCCCCTCTATCGCAGATAGAGCATAAGCCCGATCCCCGATTGATCGGTACACTGTGGCAATGGGAAAGCCACACTACAGATGGGGAAGAGACCATCGTCGTGCCCGATCCAGAGAACTACACCCTCACGTTGCAAGCTGATGGAAAGGCGACTATCCAGGCCGATTGTAATCGCGTTAATTGGACCTATGCTTCGGCAGAAGATAGGTTGGCTTTCGACACCTTGGGACCCTCTACTTTGGCCTTTTGCGGGGAAGAATCACTGGATCAACAGTATCTTGCCTTATTAGCTGAGACGGCGACATTTGTCACCGAAGATGGCCAACTTATCCTCAATCTGAAATTGGATGCTGGCAATTTGGTCTTTAGCCAGGACACTCAAGAAGATGAGGGCTCGTCGGTTACGTTATCGGAAGATGAATTGCCTCCTGACTTAATCCAATTAGATCTGCAAGAGCTGGCCGATACCTTTGAGTGGCAGGTGGTCGATAGTAGCCCCATTCCCTCAGGTCCAGGCGGGCAGGGTTTCCCCCAACATATTGTGCTCGTCTTTGATGGGCAAGATCCCTTGGAGACGCCGTATCCCGAACGCAAGATCATGTACGTTTTTCCGGTTGAAGCCTATGTGGATCTCTTTGCTGCCAACGACAATACTATCGTTGCCGATCAGGTGTCCAGACTGGAAGAACTCCTCGGCCAGGCTGACGGTCGGCAGGTAAACCCTGAGGGCACAATGCCATTATTGCCACCACCAGATAGCATGATGAACCGTTGGGTTCAATTCGCTGACCTGGACTTTAATAATGGCCGGGGTATCCGTTACGTTTCAGACTCGCCCCTCCGCCAGGGCATCGGTGTATGGACGAATGAGACGATGGGCTATTATTACCAGGGCTTAACCGAGGATGGCCAGTTCTACATATCTCTCCATTGGCCAATTTCAACCAATTTATTGCCTGATACCGTGGCTGATGCACCGAAAGATGTTTTGGATCAAGCGAGTGCTAGCCAGGAGAGCTACAATCAGTATGTGGTCGGAGTCACAACCGCTCTGAATGATCTACAACCGGCCGATTGGACCCCTGATCTTGCAGAACTCGATGCCATGGTACAGTCATTGATTTTCCGGTTGCGATAATCGTTGCGAGGCCGGGCTAAGCAGGCTCTGATGGGCTGCGTTAATGAAAAC
>DOXE01000321.1 GCA_003519205.1 Chloroflexota bacterium | reverse complement strand
GAATCGCGGCCGCTATTGCGGAAGGCCTCGTCGATCTCTATTTGGAAACCATTGGCCAGAGCGTTGGTCTGGTTGGCCATGCCGACGACCGCCATCAATTCGGATAGCATCTCCTCGCTCATACCCTTCTTTCTTGCACCGGCAGTGTGGCTGTTGATGCAATACTCGCAATTATTGGTCACGCTAACCGCGATGTATATCATTTCCTTGGTGAGGGCATCGAGGGCGCCAGGCGTCATTACCTCTTTAACCCCATTCCAGGTGCGGCGCAGAAGCGCGGGTTGAACCGCTAACGCCTTCCAGAAATTGTTGATCCAGTCGACTTTCCGCGTCGCCATGATGTCGTCGTAGACTTGACGCACCTCCGGGCTAGCTTCTTCGTACTCGATCAAGCCAACGGTAGCCATAGAAGCACTCCTTTCAGCCTTTTGAAACTCAATGCCGGCTAACTATTATTAACCTTCAGGTCTTCAGGTCTGCTCGGTAAACCACAAAAATACCTCTCAAATCAGGCACGATATCAGCAGAACATACTTGACATAATAAAACGATAGATTTTATCAAACTGTTGTGCTTTATAAATCTCCTAGAACGACCAAAAACAAGATCGGTGCGATTATAAGATCCATTCTGTTATGGGGCACCCAACAGGCGAAAATGGAGTTGGTTTGCAGATTAGAGGAAGAAGTCATGAGGACCGTTCTTTTTGCAAAACAAACGTTTATGGACTCTGCTTGGGAGCAAGATTCTGCAAGTTACACCTCGCTCACACTCACATATTTACCCTATTCGTATATGTTTTCCAGGATTGTATAAATTTTTTCAGCAACGTTATCCGGTTTTTGTAACCTGCCATCCTCGAAAGCCTGCTTGAAAAAGTCGGCCATTGCATATTCGTCACTGGATTTAGAGCGGACCGCCTGCTGCATGGAAGTATCTACCATTCCAGGACCAATGGAGATCACCTCAAACCCATATTCCCTGTTCTTTTGCTCAAGTCCAACACACTGAGCAAACATATTGATTCCAGATTTGGAACTACAGTAGATACTTTCATCGGGCAAGGCAGTAAAAGTTGCCCCGAAGAGATAAAAACCATCTTCTTCCTCATTTTGCCGGCGGAGAATTTTCGTATGAACATGGACGTCAGGATCATCGGGGCGATCAAACCGATTCTGACATGAGCTTCAATTTCAGTTGCCTAGCATTTCTCGATGGATTTTATTGGTTCAACCGCGGAAGCATTATTAACAAGACAAACAAAATCAAAGCTTTGATTGTCAACGATTTCGTTTACTTTCTCCATGATTTGGCTAATTCGAGACGTATCAGTCAAATCAAATGACAGGTGGTAATATTTTGTGGATTTCAGTGTATTAGATCGATTTCTTGAAATACCAAGAACCGTATTTCCCTTTTTCCAAGATCTTTTGTGCTAATGCTTCTACAATCCTCCTTGAAGTTCCTGTAATCAAAAAGAGTCCATTTTCCATTAATTTTTCCCTTCCATTGATATTCGTCGATAAGGCCTACTATTATTAACCTGCACGCCTGCTTGATGAACCACCGAACCTCGTCATATCTGGCATCGTACTCAGAAATTCCCTCAAATCAGGTAAAATGCTAGCAAATCATACTTCACATTCGGAATTGAGTGGATATTTGTGTCTATTCGTTTCAAACACCGGATAAAACTATACCATTTCAAAGGGAAGTTCTTAATCATGTGTGCAACGTAGATTCCATTGTATAATGATTCATTTAACTGCTTCAGTTCAATGCGAATGATCACTTGGTCAGACCAATAAATTCGGCATCGTCTAAACCCGACCGGCAACTATAGTGTGAGGAGACTTGCATGAAACCTTTGACTTTCCTGGCGATTGTGATTGGGCTAATTGGGGTGTTATGTCTTTTCCTTGGTCAGTGGCTCTCTTTAGACATTTTAACCTATGCCGGTTTTGGGTTGATGGGCCTAGTGGCCATCGTTATTGGCTTGGAAGCGCTGATTACCCGGCGGTTGGTACAAGTATCACGGTACAGTCGCCGCGCTAACGAAACCTATGTTGGGGTGGCAGCCATAGCCCAGGGTGTCATATTCATCATAATGGGCTTGTTTTTCATTGGCATTGCCTTCGCCGCCTACATGAACAGCGGCCGCGAACTCTTCCTGCATTTTATCCGCCATCCCGGATTGGCCTTGCTTGTTTTTGGGTTGTTTCTTTTGATGATGGCCATCAGTGCTATTGCCGGCACTGTCGAAGATAAGGAAGGAGGGCGCTTTGAGGTCTATTTAACGCTGCTGACCTCCCGCCTTTTACCCGGCCTGATCTTGCTGGCCTTGGCCGCCGGAGCCTTCGGGTTAGGTCTGTTAGAAATCACGTCGCCCCAAGCATTCGACCAGATGGGTGGTGGTTTCTTGGAGGTCCTTTTCGGTGGTTGATGAAATTCGCCCCATACAGGATAGATTGAATTAACCCAATGTCAAGACGCAATAGGATGTGATTCACATCTACTCGCCTTTTTATTCGGATAAGTTCGCCATTACTCTCCACAGGGACATCCGAAGCGAAAGAAACGCTTGACACACAAGTCGGGCAACAGGTGATTTTTTGGTTTATCCGCTTCAAAAATCATGATAAACTGTTGGAGCCACCCATTGTTGGAAACCTTGGACACAACTTTTCATTAAATGTGGGTAAGGTTAAGGAGATTCGCTTTGTATTTAGGAGTCCTAATTGATTCCGTCAAGAACAGTCACCTTCCTATTCACCGACATCGAGGAGAGCACCCGACTCTGGGAACAGCATCCAGAGGCGATGCAGCAAGCGCTAGCTCACCACGATAGCTTGCTGCGCCAGGCAATTGAATCCCACCGCGGCAGCGTGTTTAAAACCGTCGGGGATGCCTTCTGCGCCACTTTCGATACGGCACCGGAAGCATTAGCGGCCGCGATAACCTGCCAACGAAAGTTGCTGTCCGAGGATTGGGGTGAAACGCCGATCAGGGTCAGAATGGCACTCCATACTGGCGTGGCTGAAGAGCGAGACGAAGATTACTTTGGACCAGATGTAAACCGGGTGGCTCGTTTGCTATCGGTCGGGCATGGCGGTCAAATTCTTTTATCCGGGGCAGCCCATCAATTAGTTCGAAACCAACTCCCGAATGATGTAGAAGTACTCGATCTCGGTCACTATCAGTTAAAAGGTCTCATCCTTCCAGAACAAATATTTCAGGTCGTCGGGCGCGGCCTGCAAACCGAATCTTCTCCATTGGTCACTCTCGGAACGCGTTCAAACAATCTGCCCGCTCAAACGACATCGTTCGTCGGCCGCAAGAAAGAGCTAGCTGATCTATCGCAATTGCTCGGCGATCCGGAGGTTAGGCTACTCACAATCCTTGGCCAAGGA
>DOXE01000413.1 GCA_003519205.1 Chloroflexota bacterium | reverse complement strand
CCAACTGTTCGCCCAGGCCACTATATCCTTCCAAGTCTGAATAAACGTAGAATTCCTCCGGAAAAACCGATTTGAGACGGATGAAGAACTTTTGCTTATCAAAGGGAAATTGCCGAAAATCAAAATCTGGCGCTTGAAGGGTTGCGGTGAAACGCTCAACATAGCTCGTCTCGCCAGTGGACTGGACTACCACCACCTGATTCTGGCTATCACGTCGCCCCTGTTGGTTAAACAGGGTTGCGGCAGGCCATTGGGTGAGCCCTTTATCAGCCATATACTTATCAAACTCAGCTATCCTGAATGACTGAAAGAGGCATTGGCAGTCGTCCGGGTTAAAGGCTAGAGCCGGATCGGTCCACTCCATGCGAAAATCAACCACAGCACCGAAATTCTCCGCTTTCTGGTCGACGTTGGAGATTTGCTCCATTTTCATTCCGATCTTGACTTCGATTGGCCCTTCAAACACCGTTTGATTTGTTGGGGTGGCCTGGCCGGTCAACACTTCCGGCGCATTAATGCCGACCAGTAAACGATAATCGCCAGCTGTCTTTGGGCCTTCATTACAGCAGGCGTCCAGGCGCAATATGAAATTCTGTCCGCCATCTTCAAAGGTATATTCCAAGGAAGCATCGGATTGTTGGCCTGAGAAATTGCCGGTACGAAGCGGTTTGCCCGCATAGTTAACTAACGTGAGGGTAGGCGCCAGGTCACCAGAGGTTGTTTCGACAGTCGCATACAACGTATCACCATCTTCGACTTCATGTAGCGTGAAGAATGTTGAGCGTTTTTCCTCGGTGAAGGTGCCGGTTATCTCTTCAACCGCCAGATTAAATCTTGACTCATCCTGATTGATTACAGCGATTGTAGACCCGGAGGGTTCAGCCTGGCCGGTCAACACTTCTGGCGAATCTAAACCAAGAAGTAGACGAAAGTTGCCAAAGGTTTGGGCCGAAGGTGAACTGGTTATGGCTAGTTTGTACGCACCGTCAGCCGGGATCATGAATTGAAACATAGCATCAAGACCGCGGCCGCTATCGTCATCCCACTCAAGAAAATTCCTATCGGCAAATTCTGGAATGACTTCCAGTGGGTCGCGACCGGCGGCGACTGCCTGTTCAACCTCTGCTACAAATTCAGACCGAATAGCGCTTTGATCTGCATCACCATCAGAGAGAAAGACTATAGGGTCCAGATTGCCGGAGGTACCCTGAGCGTATACATATAAGGTCTGTCCCTGCTCCAGATTGGGAAGATCATAAACAACACCTGCACCTGGACCCGTTTCCCCGGTCAACTCCTGCACTTCTGCCAGCTCTTGGGCCATTGAAGCCGTGCTAATGGCGAGCAAGCCAATAACCATGCAGGCAAATACTACTGTTAAGATTGAGCGACGTTTAATGTATCGAGAAAGCCAACTTATATTCATTTTGCTTATTCCAATACTGTCAGGACTGCATCAGACCGGGACCCGGTCAATGTTTCGCCGAGGGGGCCGGTGAGGACGCTCTTCTCAAGCTGGCGAGCGACGATAGAATTGGCGAAGATTAATAGCAGAAAGATGCCAAGAACAAGCATGCCTTCGTCTAACTCCCGTCGATCCTGATTCGAAGCTCCTTACAGGCCGAGCAACAATTTCTTCTTGGCCTGGAACTCGTCTTCGGTGATGATGCCCTTATCTACCAGGCCGGCTAAGCGCTCTAGTTCGGCGATGTAATCGGGCTCGGCCGCCTGGGATGGCACCGGGGCGCTCGAAGAAGGCGCATCAACAGCTTCCGCCTCGATGGCAGCCATATCTGCATCGGTGATTTCCTCTTCTTCAATGCCGAGATGGTCCATAGCCGCTTCAAGTTCTTGCTCTGAGAGCTCATCGGCCGGTTTGCCAGTGTAATCTTCAATCTGCTTAACGCTGCTCTGGCCGAGTTTGTAAGCAGCACCGCCAACTAACAGCATCGTGGCTCCGCCAATCAAAAAGCGTCGCCGCCTGTAGCGCCGTCCCATCGGCAATACCCGCCGTCTGCGCATCGTTCTGCGGGTTGCACGCCGACCTGCTCGTCTACCTGCTCGTCTTGCACCTCTTCGCATCATATGCAAATCTCCTTGAATCTAGTAACTAGTCTGATATCTCCTCAATCTCGCCAGGGCGCCAGGTTTTGTCGAACCAGGCTTCGGTTGGGCTATAGAGACGCAAGAGGGAGAACCAGCCTTTGCCGGGAACCGTTTGAATCCAGTTTGCCTCTTTACCGGCCGGCGCCTGTGGACCGAAGTAGAGATCGATCGACCCATCGTCGTTCTTGATCATCTCGTCGCGGACGCTGTTCTTGCTGGGGTACGGCTGACCTGTCTGGAGTTCGGAGCGAGTCTGTGGGTCATAGACCACCACGGAAATGAACTTCAAGGCGGGCGGATCCTTGGGCAGGTTCAGCTTGTAGTTCTTGCTGCCGTCAAGGGCATTGCCGTTTGCGTCCAGGTAGCCCCAGGCGTATTGCGACCCTGCGCCGATCAACTTCATCGCCATCGCCGGCGTGTTGACGGTGGCCATGTAAAAGGTGTGAACCCGTGCATCCAGATGGCGACCGCCCATACCTTCGTCTCTGAGGAATTGATAGTTCCCGCCGACGAAGCCTCTTTTCCAGTAGCTGCCCTCATAAAGGAATTCCGATTGATCGCGTTCGTACCAGAAGATCGCCCGCGCGGTGGCGTTGGCTACCGCAACCGCCTCCGTCAAAATCTTCTTCATGCGAGCGTCGGGGGCAAAGGGCTTGCCCTTCTGGATGCCGATGGAGGCCCAGAACCCCAGGGTGGTTGGATCGACCGTATCGGTCGGTTCCTCCTGTACGACCTGATTCAGCATCTCCCAGAACCGGTAACCCGACGGCCCAACCATGTTGAACGGCTTGCCGGACATGTCCACGAAGGTGGGCGTCGACGGATTGGCGGCCTGCGAGAGCGGGTAGATCTTGGTGAGCTTCTTGACCAGATCCACGCCCGGCTTGGGATCGCCGTCGACTAGGAAGCTGCGCCAGACCGGCCAGATGCTGTACGTCGGGCATCGTACGACGTGGTAACCCTTCGCAACCTCACCCTTGTAGCCCGGGGGGAGCAGCAGATACTTGCAGCCGCGCCCCTTGTCGGGGCCGGTGATGCCCAGGTCCCCGACCCAGTGGTACCACATGTCGTCGATCAGCCCGAGCACCTTCGGGGGAACTTCCAGCACCAGCGGGCCGTCGCGAAGATCCAGCCAGAACCACGTGTAAACCGTGTTGTCGTTCGCCGTCAGCTCGACGGTGCGGGAGTCCACCAGCTGTTCCCAGATCGGCACGGTCTTATTCGCCGGTCCCATCGACAGGATTGCGCTACGGTTCGACAACTGATTGACCGGCGGTATCCCGAGCAGATAGGCCTGGACGGCGCGCTGGAAGTCGAGGTTGTC
>DOXE01000060.1 GCA_003519205.1 Chloroflexota bacterium | reverse complement strand
ATACGCATTGACTCAGAACGTAACCTCATTGCGGTGAAGGGTAGCGTACCCGGCGCCAAGGGCGGCCTGGTGATAATCCGCGATGCGGCAAAGGGATAGTGGAGAGGACGCGATGAAGGTTTCAGTTCTCAACATGGCTGGAAACGAGGTGGGTAAGGTTGACCTCCCTTCTAGCATTTTTGAAGCAAAAATCAACCGCGACTTGATGCATCAGGCGTTGGTACGGCAGCTATCCAATGCTCGATGGGGGACACACCATACCAAGACCCGTTCGGAGGTCAATCGGACGACGGCCAAATGGTACCGGCAAAAAGGCACTGGCCGGGCAAGACACGGAAGCCGGCGCGCACCAATTTTCGTGGGTGGTGGTGTCGCTCACGGTCCGAAGCCCCGCTCATACGCCAAAGATATGCCACGAAAAATGAGGCGAGCTGCATTACGTTCAGCACTATCGGTCAAAGCACGAAACGGCGATATTATCGTACTTGACACACTTGAATTGGAAAATACAAAGACCAAGGGCGTGGTGAGTTTATTAGAACGGCTCACTGGTGATCAAAGCACATTAATTCTGTTACCGGGACCCGATAAAAATGTTGAGATTTCTACCAGAAATATATCAGATGTTAAGACAGTGAGGGCCAACTACTTGAACCTCCGCGATTTATTAGGTCACAACAAGGTAGTCCTGCCGCTGGCATCACTCGAGGTTATTCAAGGTTTTCTTGGCTTAGAAGATGTCAACCTGGCTCTGGTTGAATTCGACACGATCACTGATTCGGTGGAAGAGGAGGAATAGGTGATGCATTGGCGTGAGATTATTAGACGGCCGGTGATTACAGAGAAAAGCAATTTACTCGCTTCCGAGTTCAACCAGTACACCTTTGTCGTCGATTCAAGGGTAAACAAATACCAAATTAAGGAAGCGATTGAACTGGCCTGGCCAGACGTAGAAGTGGCTAAAGTTCGAGTTGCCAACATGCCAGCCAAGCGTGCACGTCGTTGGCGACGTATGGCTATTAGAAAGCCTGGATATAAGAAAGCGATTGTGACGCTGGTATCTGGTAGTAGCATTGATTTATTTGAAGGAGTATAAGCAGGGACGTGGTTGTGACGATTCGCGTATGGGTAAGTTCCTACGGATCGTTTGAGACTAGATTCCGTCTCTGGAGGTAAAAATGCCGATAAAGGTGTACAAGCCAACATCACCGGGTCGCCGAGATATGAGCGGCCAGACATTTGAGGAGATTACACATTCGAAACCCGAGAAATCGCTGGTTACCGGATTACGAAAGCGTGCTGGCCGCAATTCAAGGGGAAAGATCACTATTCGCCATCGAGGTGGCGGTCACAAGCGTCGCTACCGGCAGATCGATTTCAAACGCGAAAAGTTCGACGTGCCAGGCACGATTAGGTCGATTGAATACGATCCTAATCGCTCTGCCCGAATTGCTCTAGTTTATTATTCAGATGGCGAAAAGAGATACATTATCGCGCCATTAGGTTTAAATGTAGGAGATTCAATAATAAGCAGCGATAGTGCTGAAATTAGAATAGGCAATACATTGCCACTCAGGCGAATTCCGCAAGGCACAATGATTCACAATATTGAGTTACAAGTTGGCCGTGGCGGGCAAATGGTTAGATCGGCTGGGACCTCCGCGCAGATCATCGCCAAGGAAAGTGAGGATTATGCTATCGTTCGCTTGCCCTCTGGCGAAGAGCGATTCATTCTCCAGGATTGTCTAGCTACCATTGGCCAGGTGGGAAATGTGGAACATGGCAATATTAAGCTTGGAAAAGCTGGCAGAAAACGCCATCTTGGGATAAGGCCGACCGTTCGTGGTTCGGCTATGAATCCAAATGACCACCCCCATGGTGGTGGCGAAGGGCGATCGCCGGTTGGTATGCCCGGACCTAAAACCCCATGGGGCAAACCCGCAATGGGTAAGCGCACTCGTCGCAATAAAGGGACGGATAAATTTATCTTCCGTCGCCGATCTAAGAAGCGTCGTTAGGAGACTTTACGATGTCACGATCTCTAAAGAAAGGGCCGTTTATTGACCCGAAATTGTTAACTAGAGTTGAGGAACTAAACGCTGCTGGCGGCAGACAGGTCATCCGGACCTGGTCAAGGGCCAGCACGATTTTTCCCCAGATGGTTGGTCATACGATTGCGGTGCATAATGGCCGGCGTCACGTACCAATTTATATTACGGAAAACATGGTTGGTCATAAACTGGGTGAATTCGCGCCAACTCGCACATACCGAGGTCATGTTACCAAGACCGAGAAGAGAGGAGGTCGCCGGTAATCATGGCCGAAGCATTTGAAGTTAAAGCAGTGGCGCGACACATTCAAATATCGCCCCAAAAGGTACGCCTTGTATTGGACGTGGTTCGAAATAAGGACGCCGAGGAAGCGTTGGACATCCTGCGATTTATGCCCCAGAAGGCTGCTGAACCGGTATACAAGCTCGTCCAATCGGCTGTGGCCAACGCGGAACAGAACTACGGATTGGAAATCGACGAATTATTTATCAGCCGCATCTATGCCGACGATGGCCCAAGGCGGCGCTTGTCGCCTTATGGTGGCCGGTTCGGTGCGCGGGGACGGTTTAAGCCAATTCTCCGCCGGACAAGTCATGTGACGGTTGTCCTAGCTGAACGTGAAGTAGTGGACTACGAGATCTAAGGAGGAAAGGCATTGGGAAGAAAAGTACATCCTGTCGGATTTCGCTTGAAATCGATTCGTGATTGGAATGCTCGATGGTTTGCCGAAGGTGATCGATATCGGGAATTATTATTAGAGGATTTCGAGATTCGTCGTTTCGTACGTGCGGAACTGCCAAGGGCTGGCATATCGAAAATTGAGATCGAACGTTTCCCTAATCAGATACAAATAATGATTTGGACTTCGAAACCCGGTATTGTGATCGGTCGTAAAGGTGCGACTGTTAAAGAATTGCGAACCAAAATACGCGATATGACCGATAAGGCTGTCAAGCTTGACGTTGAGGAGATAACCACGCCAGATTTAGATGCACGTTTAGTAGCTGAAAATATCGCTGGCCAACTGGAACGGAGAATTTCTCATAGTCGGGCAATGAAACGGGCGGCTATGCAAGCGATGCGGCAGGGAGTTGAAGGGATCCGCATTGAATGTGGCGGCCGGTTATCGGGTGCAGAAATGGCCAGAACTGAAAAGATTTGGGATGGTCGTGTGCCCCGTAACACTATTAGGGCTGACCTTGATTATGGCACTGCGGAAGCTTTGACTACCTTTGGCCGAATTGGCGTTAAGGTATGGATATATAAAGGGGAAGTGCTGCCGCAAAAAAGCGAAGCCACTGACGTTTATATCAGTGATTAAGGGAAATAATCAGTAATTGGGTTTTGGCATTTATCACTGGCCATATTAAGCTCGAAGCAGTTCAAGCTCATTACTGAATGTTGGAGAAAAAAGCATGTTGATGCCAAAGCGCGTGAAATATCGCAAGCAGTTCCGAGGCCGTATGCGCGGCATGGCCAAAGGTGGAACCGAGCTGCTGCAAGGAGATTTTGGCTTGCAAGCACTCGAGCCTGGTTGGATCACGAGCCGGCAAATAGAGGCCGTTCGCCGGGCAATCGTTCGCCATATGCGAAGACGTGGTAGATATTGGATTCGAATCTTTCCTGATAAACCTGTAACGGCCAAACCGGCCGAAACCCGCATGGGCAAGGGAAAGGGCTCCGTGGACCATTGGGTCGCTGTGGTTAAGCCTGGGCGAGTGATGTTTGAAATTTCCGGTGTTTCTGAGCAAGTTGCTCGGGAAGCTCTCAAACGCGGTAGTTACAAATTGCCCATCAAAACCCAAATCGTAGCTAGAGAAGGGGGTGTTTGATGGCAAATATAGTTGAATTACGCGATATGGATGACGACCAACTTGAAGAAATGTTAGATAACTCGAGAGAAGAGCTATTCAACCTTCGATTTCAACATGCATCGGCAAGATTGAGCGATGTCTCACGGCTGCGANNGATGTTATTGAATCTATTCAGAATCAAGAATGGTATGCTGAAGCACGCTTTAGTTATGAGGATAGTGCCTGGGAAGTCTCTTTTTTCGACGAAAATGATGACGAATTGGTCAGCACCTTTGTCGATATTAATAAAAAGAAGTCTAAAGGACGCAAGTCAGCTCAGGCGGTCAGGAAATAACCTGATCCAAATACGGGAAAGACTACAGGATAAGGGTCGATGAGAGAACAACGAAAACGTTTAACCGGAGTAGTAACCAGCGATAAAATGGACAAGACAGTAGTTGTCGCCGTAACTACAACCCGGCGCCACCAACGATATGGCAAAGTGGTACGGATGGTTAAGAAATATAAGGCTCATGACGAAAGCAATGACTGCCAGATCGGCGATCGTGTGCAAATAATCGAGTCCCGGCCGATCAGCCGACACAAGCGATGGTCGGTTGTATCCATCTTAGAGCGTGCAGAATAGGTATCGAATATTGGGCGCTATTGCCAGGAAGAGACTGTTAAGATGATTCAGCAAGAAAGTCGACTGAACGTTGCCGATAACTC
>DOXE01000094.1 GCA_003519205.1 Chloroflexota bacterium | reverse complement strand
CTTTTCGTGTAGCGATATTATTAGCCTGGTTGGGTTTTCAATGGAGTATGCTGGTTATCCATTCTGGGGTGGGTTTAGAAGGCTTGACCGGTTGACTTGCTCCACCTAAACTCATACCAGGGCGAGCGAATCAAAAATACTCTGCCATTTTTTATATCACGGGTAAAATCGTTCGTGTTCCCTTGGCCGATTATCCGGCCCACATTTTTTGGTAAGGAGCATGAACTTGATCCGCCTTTGTAAAGAAAACGAGTTTGAAGCTATTTTTAGGGTTATCAACGAGGCCGCCCGTGTGTATAAAGGCATCATCCCCGAGGATCGGTGGAAAGAGCCTTACATGCCCCGAAGCGAGTTACAAGATGAGATAGAAGCCGGGATTACCTTTTGGGGTTATGAAGAAGATGGCCGATTGGTTGGCGTCATGGGCATACAACCTGTCGAAGATGTAACCCTTATCCGGCATGCCTATGTNNGGGACCTGGGTGGATGCTACCTGGGCGATACGTTTTTATGAAAAACATGGCTTCCGCTTGGTCTCCCCAGAGGAAAAAGACCGGTTGCTGCTAAGGTACTGGTCTATACCCCAACGGCAGATCGAGACCTCTGTCGTTTTGGCCGATGAGACCTGGTTCGATACTTATGATATCTGTAACCCAAAAAGTTGATTTTCACCGTATTGACCGGCGCGCTGAAAGGATAACTCGGCTCAACTGGCGAATGACCAAAATATTGACAACTCTGGCTATAAAGGAACGATTCAACAATATTTGTTGGACCCGACGAATTATCCATTAGAAATCGTCGGCAACCGGATTATTGAGCAATTCGCGACCAGTATTCACAAAACAGGAGATTGAAATGAGCCATTATTATGCAGAAGCATCGGAGATTATCGATGCGCCTCCGGAAAAAGTATACGCCGTCATTTCAGATTATCATGAAGGGCATCCCTCTATTTTGCCATCTCGCTATTTCACCGAAATGACAGTCGATGAAGGTGGGCAAGGTGCGGGAACCGTTACGACCATTCGCATGAACGTTTTCGGCACAAAGGTCCTCTATCATATGAGTGTGACCGAACCGGAACCCGGCCGCGTTTTAGTCGAGGAAGACAAATCGGCCGGGGTCACCACGACCTTTACTTTGGACCCTTTCAATGGAGGTGGACAAACTCGGGTGACTATCTCCACCAAGGCTAAAACCAGCCCCCGCCTGAAGGGCATGATAGAAAAGCTGGCGAACCCGCCTATCTTGCGCAGGATATACCGCGAGGAGCTGCAGCAGCTTGCCGAAGTAGTTCAACGCAAAAACGGACCTACCTAAAAACCAAATAGACTTAGCCTGATCGGGGAGAAAACCCATGAAACAGATGTGTGGAGGATTTTGTGATGAGAAACGGAATTAACTTAGCCGGTGCGTTTTTACTAATTCTTATCTTGGCAGCTTGTACCACTGCAGAACTAGCTCCGACTATGACATCTGTGGTTGTCCCGGAAGATACGCCCATAGCTGAGACACCAACAGCTGTAGCAACAAACCCAGTTGTTACGACTGAGCCCACACCAACACCGACCGTCACTGCCACCAACACTGTCCCACCTCCTACGGAAACCCCGGCCGAGCAAGCAACTGCAACCCCAGAACCCAATCTGGGAGGCGGTGCGCCCGATGATCCCCCGTCCTCTGAAGTGGTCCCAATACTGGTCCGGCCGGAACAGTGGCGGCCGGGATTAGGCGATATTGCCGTTTTGTGGCCGGATGGCTCGGGGCTGAAACTGTTGACCACCTATCATTACAACGCCGATCCTGTTTTATCGCCAGACGGACAGCGCATAGCCTATCGATCCGTGCCGTCGACGATCACATCCCTGCCTGAACCGGGTCCCAGGCTGTCGGAAGGTTATTATAATATTTGGGTCATAACCACCGATGGGGAACAGGCTTGGCAGCTCACCAGCAGCGAGGCAGCCCGCAGCGTGCCATCCTGGTCGGCCGATAGCCAACGGGTGATCTTTAGCCAGGGAGAAAGTGGCGAACTGGTCGAGGTTGATGTTGACTTGCAAGATCGACGGGTGATCACACAAAGCGCCTTCAACCCAAAGGTCCGGCCGGACGGCAGCGGTGTCGGCTTCATCACCAGAGATGGTGGCCTGGCCTGGATTGATGCCTCGGGTAGTACGTTTGATATTGTTCCTTCCTCCTCGCTACCTCCCAATACGGTGGTCAACGATTTTGATTGGTTAACCGATGGACAGGGCCTGGTTTATACGTTGGCCGATCTATCCGAGCAGATTGGCGGGTCGACTTTGGGGATCAAATATGGTGTCTGGGTTAATGATGTCGATGGTTCGATGCCGGTTCTCCTCGCCGATGGGGCACGAAACGCCAAAGCCTCGCCCAACGGCCAGACGGTGGCTGTGCTCACGGGCAGCGGTTATGCCGATGCCTGCTTCGTCGACCAACGGCTGGCCTTCCTCTACCTGGACCCAGAACGGGCTGAAGCCGAGCTGGTCGACATGGGCGATCTCAACGGTTTTCCGGGTTCCATCGCCATGGGATCATTCTTCCCCCTGGCCAACGTTACCTGGTCGTCGGGTCAACAAGCGCTGGTGGAATTTGGGCTAACTTGCGAAGAGGATCGCAGCAGTGCCGGCTGGTATCTCATCGACAGTCAAAGCCGGCAAATGCTTCAAGTCAGGCCCCCTTTCCAGTCATTTGAGGATGTGGCTGATGTGGAAAGCGGTGGACCAGCAGCTGGGATTCAGTTGACTGGCATTGAGGTTATCGACCGAGCTATCGAAGCTATTTTATCCAATGACCTGGATGCCAGGCAGGAGTTGATCCACTACACCACAGCTGGATGCACGACGGCCGATGGCCTTGGCGGTCCGCCCAAATGCGAGCCGGATCAGGCCGATGGAACACCGGTCACCTATTTCCCGGTCCTTGGTCCGGGTGAAGGCAGCCCAGTTATGACAGAGGACATCGACAACACCATTGATTTCGTTGTCAAAGAACTCTATGCTGCCTTTCGCCGCCTGGATCCGACCGAGGTCGACATATATTATCCGGCCGGCGTTTATGGACTGGTTTTTTCCTTGGTGGACGAGGGCGGCATTACTGGAGTTACTGTACGCCTGGACGATCAGGGCCGGATCATACGCCTCGACTTTTTCATCCAGCCACCGGAGACCCAAATAGACGGGCAGGGGATCGAATTGCTTATTCAGCCTGCGACGGATTAGCGGCCGTTTGCCTTTTCTCTTCCCTCACGATAGAGTCGCCTGCTTGTGGATTCTATTTACCGTAACCTTAGAAATAGAAACGCATCTAATCATATGAGTGAACCATACGACGAGGCAGCCCTGATCGCCCGGATCCAGGCCGGGGATAAAGCGGCTTGTGCCGAGTGCATTGAGATCCATTCTCCGGCCGTTTACCGCCTGGCCTTACGCCTGATGCAGAACGAGGCCGAGGCCGAGGACGTGATGCAAGAGACGTTTTTGAACGCTTTTAAAGCCATTGATTCCTTTGAAGGGCGTTCGGGATTGGGCACCTGGCTTTACCGGATCGCCCATAATGCAGCCATGATGCGGTTGCGCCGGCCGAATCCCTATACGGTTTCGGTGGAAGAAACTTTATCGTCTGAGACCCAGGGGATTGTTCCGCGACAACTTTTCGATTGGTGTTGCCTGCCGGAAGAGGATTTCGAGAGCGACGAGGTGCGTACGGAATTGGAACAGGCCATCGGCGAATTACCCGAGGCGCTCAAGGCCGTCTTCATCCTGCGCGAGTTAGAGGGTTTATCAACGGCCGAGACGGCCGAAGCCCTGGATCTTTCACCGGGGGCGGTTAAAGTACGCCTGCATCGTGCGCGATTGTGGCTGCGTGAACGATTGACCCCTTACTTTGCCGAATTGGCCCACGAAGCCCAAGGGATATGATCAAATGGATGTAGAAAACTGCCGCCATATGCT
>DOXE01000186.1:6634-8126 GCA_003519205.1 Chloroflexota bacterium | reverse complement strand
TGGTAGTCGGGGATGTCGATCTGGTTTCGGCCGCCGGCTTAAGGGAACTCCGATCCAGCCGATCCACATAAAGTTCACCCCGAGCCACTCTCACGAAGTTCTCTTGGTCCTCAAGAGGGATTTTCAGGCAGTCGGCCAACAACCCGGCTAGCTGTTTAGAAGGCCGGCGTTCACCGGATTCGATTTTTCGCACGGCAAACACGCTACAACCTGCGCATTGGGCCAGCTCAGCCTGAGTCATGTCAAGCGCTTTACGACGGCGCTGAAGCCATTCTCCGAAGAAAACTGGGGAATCCTGTTCTATCATCCCAGCCTATTGGCTATAAATGCAGTCCTTAATATTTTTAAGTGATTATTTAGATCTATACAAAATTGTAACACATTTTGTGTCAATTCCTGGGTTGCTATATGACACCAAATTCATTCTATTTCGTCGTTTAATTAAAAAAATCGAGGTGGTTTGAACAGAACAAAAGGATATGTAGATGAACGAAATAGAAGCAATAGCAATACTAGTTACCCTATTGGCCCTCTGGTGCATCGCCCCATTAACTATTCTTTTTACGATCGGCTATGTGATGAAGCACTTGTTGGATCGGTGGCAAGCGCAGGATGAGAAATTGGTTGAACCAACAGCTAGCATTGCATCAAATTAAGTTCATTGGAAAATTGGTGCCGCCCTGGGTTGAGCTTGGACCACTGTTAATCTATTGAGCGGCGAGTGGCCGATAGCTCCGAACCCGGCTACAAAAGCCAAAGACTGGCCTATTTTGCAGCAATTCTGCTTGCTCGGGGGTGATCACCCCATCGCCGACGGCTTGTTGAATTACCTGCTCGCGAGTTGCGACCATGTTATCCCGGATGGTTGCCGGATCCAGTCCCAGTTCTTCGACTAGCTCAGCCAACGTTTTTCCTTCGTCGCGAGCGGCCTGGAGATCATCAGTTGTGATGCCTAGCACCTGGGCCAGAATAGCGTCCGGATCGAGGGTGGCTGCCAAAGCAGCGCGAGCCAACATGATCTCGGCTCTTTCCTCAGAAAGGACGCCTTCTTCGACGGCTTGTTCTAGCGTCGTTTCTAAAGCTTCCTGGCGGGCAGCCTGAAGTTCTTCGACCGATAGTCCGAGTGCATCTGCTAATGCAGCATCCCAGATCTCTCTAACTCTATGGATACCCCGGTCATTGAAGACTCGATAGGCCATACCTCGCAAACCAGGTCTAACTGGTCGGGCCGGCCGGGGATTGTCGGCCAGCAAATCTGCCTGCTGTTGAGTGATGATGCCTTCGGCAACCGCCTGGTCAAGCGCAGCCTCTAGAGCTTCCAGGCGAGCAGCCTTAAGATCCTCAACTGGAATGCCCAACGCTTCAGCCAGGGCTTCGGTGAAGAAGGCCCGGCCCTTGAATGGTTCCTGGCCTGGCTCAGCCTGGCCAGCAAGGTCGAACATTGGCTGGAAGATGGATGCTTTCTCCAAATCATTTTCATCTGCCATCGCTG
>DOXE01000186.1:0-6615 GCA_003519205.1 Chloroflexota bacterium | reverse complement strand
ATACCCAAAATCTTCTTGTATTTATTCATGTTTTGTCTCCTTGTAGTTCCCGAGTAGTTCATTTCGGTAAGTAACTAAACCATTGAGAAAGCTCCTGCCGGATGAAGCGGCAACTTGCCGACCGGCAGACTCTCGTCCGCCTAGTGCCCTTAACAAACTTCAATTATTTTGGATATGAACCACTAATTGCCCGCCAATTTCAACGGATGCCTGGCCCCTCTTTTTTTGATAATAGCCGTGTTAGCGCTAATGCGCGTAACACTATTTATCTTGGCATATATTTGTAATCNNATGCACGACCTTGCCCAAAATCAACAGCATATGGAGGAAAAAAGCATGCCAAAAAGAACCTCTGAAGCGAAATGGGTGGGAAGTCTGAAAGAGGGCAGTGGCACAGTAAAGTTGGGTAGCGGCTTATTTGAAGGCCCGTATACTCGGGTTTCTCGCTTTGAAGAAGGACCTGGAACCAATCCTGAGGAGCTAATCGGCGCCGCCCATGCCGGTTGCTACTCCATGTTTCTATCTTCCATCCTCTCCAAAGACGGCCATGTTCCCAATCAGATATATACCACGGCTACCGTTCACATTGACACCATCGATGGTGCACCCACCATTCACACCTTAGAACTAGACTGCCGGGCCGACGTACCGGGAATTAGCGAGGAGGCCTTCATTGAGTACGCCAACCGGGCTAAGGCTGAGTGTCCGGTTTCTAAGGCACTAGCGGCCGTCAACACCGTGGAACTCAAAGCATCGCTCATAAGCTAAAACGGAGAAAATAAAAGGATAGGTGCTTCAACATGACGGCGAAATCCGAACAAGATGCAGAAATAGAAAACCTTTGGCGAACCTATTTAACCACAGGAGAATTGGAACAGGAACGTCGCCAGCGCCGGCTTTTCCGGATGTTGCCGGGAACCCCTCGCTGTAATAATTGTTACGCACCATTTCAAGGTACTGGCGGCCGGATCGTAAGGCTCGTCTATGGCAAGCGTCCTTCAAACCTGAATCCACAACTATGTAACATATGTGAGGAATTTGCCCGTCAATACCAGGGCGGGGCGGAGATCGAGCTATCTTTGCTCTTCGCCGACGTTCGCGGCTCGACGGCCTTGGCCGAAGGGATGAGCCCAACCGAATACAGCCAGGTCATCAATCGTTTTTATGAAGCGGCCACCCATGTAATGATCCATACCAACGCGCTGATCGATAAGATCATCGGCGACCAGGTGGCTGGCATGTATGTTCCTGGTTTCGCAGGAACGGATCATGCACGCCGGGCCATCGAGGCCGCCCAGGAGATTATGCGGGTCACCGGACACGGTGGACCTGACGAGCCCTGGATTTCATTGGGTGCTGGCGTACACACGGGAACTGCCTTTGTTGGCTCGATAAGGTCAGGAGAAGGCACGGCCGATATCACCGTTCTAGGAGATGCACCCAATACTGCGGCCCGGCTTTCGACCAGTGCCGGGCGGGGTGAAATCTTGATTAGTGAAGCAGCCATTGTCGCTGCTGGATTACCGATCGACAACCTTGAGAAGCAAGTCCTCGAGTTGAAAGGCAAGAGCGCGCCTGTATCCGTTTATGTTTTGACGAACTACTCGGCTCTGGCCAGCCAGGCTGCCTGAAGATTCTTTGTTAAAAATAAACNNATATCATTCACATAATCTGCGGAGGAAAAAATGAAAACCAGTGCACGTAACATGCTCAAAGGTCGAGTCGTAAAGGTCGATCATGGTGCCGTCAATTCTGAGGTGACGGTTGAATTGCCTGGCGGCCAACAAGTGGTCTCGATAATCACCAAGTACTCGGCCGATTCACTTGGCCTGGCCCAGGGAAAGGAAGTCTACGCGGTGATTAAGGCATCAAATGTCATGATTGCCACCGAATAACCATAATTCCCAATTCCATCTGAACCATGGAGGCATAGGCCTCCAGATCTTAGAAGGAAACGAACTGGCAGGTGCCCGATCAGTCGGATTCGGGCACTTTTCTTTTGGAGCGTATGATGAAAGTTGCTTATATTTTTGCCATGCATTGTCTGGCAATCCGCCTGACCAAGTTATTACCCTGTGACCTTTCATCTACAGGTTCGTAAAAAAACGCTAGACATAGAAGGCACCGGCATGCTATGATACGAACGAATTAAATCGGGCCGGCGGTGTCGATTGGCACTGCATCGTATGACGGCTTCAGGAGCCGACTGGAGGTGGGTCATGCGGATCTCAAGAAGAAAGTTAGCACTGTCTTTTATCAGCCTTCTAATGTTACTCTTCGCCAATATTGCCTCGGCCGTGTCCGACACCTATGGTGGCGTTCTTTTTCACCCTTTTACCATGGACCCAAATAACAACACCTGTGTCCCATGGACGGAAAATGGAACCGCAACCCGAAATTGCGATCCAGTCAACCTAATTTTTCCAGAACAAACGGTGAGCGACGTCCACGCTGAGTTGGCCGGGAAGGGTTGGAGTACCTCCGGTTTTGGAAGTGATCAACTACTTCACTTCGCAGATGAAACCATCTTTTTGACCCAAAATTTGCAACTCTACTGGAACGAAAATATCTCCTCTAGGTACCATATTCGCCTTTGGCAGGCTTCCGGAAATATATTAATGACCCTTGGCGCCGTGCATCATGAGAGCGGCTTCTTGGTACACACCATCGACAGAAGTTGGGAAGACAGTGAAGTGTTCGTTGCCGGCTTACTTTGCGGCAGTGGTTTTACCTGCGACGAAACTGGCCTACTCTCCGAGCAATACTTTAACATCCAGGGAGGTGCTCCGGTCTGGCGCGATTGGGAAAATAATGGGTATGCGACGGTTATCAGGCCTTTTTCGGGCCCGGGACCGACTCCACCGACAGCCATAAACGATACCTACACCACAGTGGAAGACACAACGCTAAATGTGAGTAGTCCGGGCGTCCTCGCCAATGACTCGGACGCTGATGGAGATTCTTTGACGGCCACCCTGGTTTCGGGACCAGCCAACGGCAATTTAACCTTGAATTCCGACGGTTCCTTCACCTACACTCCGAATGCCAACTTCGACGATATTGATAGCTTTACATACATTGCCAACGATGGCATGGCAGATAGCAACCAGGCCATGGTCACGATCAACATCACTTCTGTTAACGACCCGCCGGTGGCGAGTTTTACCTATTCTTGCCTTAGCTTATACTGCACCTTTGACGCCTCCAGTTCGAGCGACATGGATAGCAGCATGCTAAGCTACGATTGGAATTTCGGCGATGGTATAACAGGCTCAGGTGTAGACCCTGATCACACCTATGCCCTTGCCAGCACCTATACAGTGAACCTCACCGTCAGTGACGGAGAGTTGAGTGATACGGAGAGCCAAGCCGTGACTGCCAGCGGGCCGGATCCGAATTCCATGCACGTCGGCGATCTGGACGGCGGTAGCGAAAACCAGGGCAAGAATTGGGTCCCTTCGGTAATGATAACCATCCACGACGCGTCCGAGAACCCGGTGGTTGGTGCTACCATCAGTGGCAGTTGGAAAAGCACATCCGGACAAACCACCTGCACTACTGACGCTTTGGGGGTTTGTCACGTAAACTCTGACATCATACCCAAGAAAACGGCCGGCGTTGACTTTGGTGTGGACGACGTGACCCACGGGACGATGAGTTATACTGCGGTCAACAACCATGATCCCGATGGCGACAGCGACGGTAGCACCATTACGATTACTAAGGACTCATCGCCTCCTCCACCTCAGCCAGGAGCGACCACCCTTCATGTCGGCGATCTGGATAGTGCAACGAAGGCGATCGGCAAAAATAAGTGGAAGGCAACAGTAACCATTACCGCCCACGATAATAATGAAAATCCTGTAGCCGATGCAACCGTCACTGGCCAATGGAGTGGGGGCTACAATGGTACGGCTTCTTGCATCACCGGCAGTGGCGGCCAATGCAGCATGAGCACAACCAATATGGACGGTAGCGCTGGCAGTGTTACTTTCACTGTCAGCGGCGTGAGCTATGACAGCTTGAGTTACGTGCCGGCCGACAACCATGATCCCGATGGCGACAGCGATGGCAACAGCATCATAATCAACTGATTGTCTCGTTCCCCCAAGTCCGGCTGGGGTTCAGAGCCCTACTTTAAGAGATAGACATCAGGGAAGGAAAGAAAGCCTTACTTCTCGTTAGCAAGAAATGAGGATTCTCGATCTCTCATCCTTCTCCTTAGGCACTTAATCACTAAATCTGTAGAATTTAAGCCTGACAGGAGAATTACCCCATGAATCAGAACAAGGCATCAAATCTTCTCATCTGGCTCAAGCGCATTGGGTTTGGTCTTCTGGCCCTTCTACTATTGGTCATCGTGATTTTTGCCGGCGTCATCATCTACGACGCCTTACTTGGCAACGACACGGCCGATTTCGCCAATGTAGAATACATTAATGCAAAAGGCCAAAATTTATACGGATATCTGGCAACCCCGGAAGAACCAGGTCCACATCCGGCCGTTCTGCTCATCCACGAGTGGTGGGGTTTGAATGAAGGGATGACTGTTTTGGCCGATGCTCTGGCTGAGGAAGGGTATGTCGTATTTGCGCCGGACGGCTATCGGGGCAATGTCACTGATATGTTCCCTCGCGCCCTGTGGCTGCGATTGACGACGCCCACGGAACAGGTGGAAGCCGACATCGACAGTGGCCTGGCCTACCTGCGAAGTCTTGAAAACGTCGATGCAAATCGAGTTGCCTCCATGGGTTTTTGCTTCGGCGGCGGTCACTCGTTGCAGTTGGGACTACGCCAATCTGAAAACCTGGCTTTGACCATTATCTACTATGGCGCCGTCGTGACAGAGCCTGATTTGTTGCGGCCGCTTACCGAAGCGCAACCCGTTCTGGGCATATTTGCCGAAGAAGACAATACCATTTTCACCGAGGATGTTCTCGAGTTTGAGGCCGCTCTCAATAGCCTGGACATCGAAAACGAAATAACCATCTATCCTGGGGTTGGTCACGCCTTCCTGAATGAGAACAACTACGATCAGCCCGGCCCGGCCGGCGATGCCTGGACGCAGACTTTGCTGTTTCTCGATGAGAATTTGATGGGCGACGAGTAGCTTGTTAGAGGAGGCATGCACATCCTGAAATCCCCCCTTTCCCAACACCCAGCCAAGCCGTAGGCAGAACTATTTACCTTACTTAGAAGACAAGTGATTGTCTCGCTAAACACTTTACAGCATCCCTCGTCTGCTTTATAGTGATTGTTAGGGTAGTCATGGGAAAGAGTATGGAAGGATTACGGAATAATCTTCCCTTGCCATTGACCTCCTTCATCGGCCGGGAAGATGAGATCGCCGAAATCACGGGGTTGCTGGAAGAGCCTCACTGCCGGTTGTTGACGCTGGTCGGCCCGGGCGGTATCGGCAAAACACGCCTGGCGCTGGAGGTGGCCCAGGGACTCGTCAATCCGGAGATGGATGCCTCCACAGAGCCACTCTTTCCCAATGGCGTCTATCTGGTCGCCCTGCAACCGGTCGCCTTGCCAGATGATATCATAACCACCATCGCCAGCGCGATTGGTTTTGAATTTTACCAGGCCCGAGACCCAAAGGCCCAACTTTACCGCTACCTGGCTAAGAAATGCCTGTTGCTCATCCTGGATAACTTCGAGCACCTCCTGGACGCAATCGAACTGATCGAGGAACTGCTCGCCAAGGCGCCACAGGTTGACCTGTTGGTCACCTCGCGGTCCGCACTCAATTTGGTCCAGGAGTGGCTGTATCACCTGGAAGGGATGGCCTATCCTCAGGATGGGCCCATCGATGCACCAGAAGCCTTTGGCGCCGTGCAGCTTTTTGTCGAGCGGGCGCGCCGGGCACGACATAGTTTTTCTCTGGTTGAAGAGGGAAAGCACGTCATCCAAATCTGCCAACTAGTCGATGGAATGCCACTGGGTATCGAGCTGGCGGCCGCCTGGTTGAGACGGCTTCCTTGCGACGAAATCGCGGCCGAGTTACAACGCAGCCTGGATATCTTGGAGTCCGATCTACATGGATTACCTGACCGGCACCGCAGCATGCGAGCGGTGTTGAGCCACTCATGGTCACTACTCAGTCGTGAGGAGCGCGAGGTACTGATGAAGCTGTCCGTTTTCCGGGGCGGCTTCCGCCGAGAGGCGGCTGAATATGTCGCCAGCGCAACACTCCAAAACTTATCAACGCTGGTCGATCACTCCATGCTGAGATTGACCATCACCGGACGCTATGAAATTCACGAATTACAACGGCAATATGCGGCCGAGAAGCTGGCCGAGAGGCCCGAGTTAGAAACGGCCGTTCGCAACCGGCACTGTGAATATTTCGCCGACTTCATGGACCAGCCGCCGATAAATCTAGTAGGAAAGAGGAGCAAGGAGACGATGCAGGCGCTGGAAGCCGATATCGACAACATACGCTTGGCCTGGAATTGGGCAGTGGGTCAGACCAGGATTCGCGATCTGCACCGGTGCATAGAAACCATGTACTGGTTCTCATGGTTTCGCGCTTGGCCTCAAGATGTCAAGCGGGCCTTTCGTCAAGCCGTGGGGGCGCTCCGCGTTGCTGAACCTAGCCAAGAAAGAGAT
>DOXE01000447.1 GCA_003519205.1 Chloroflexota bacterium | reverse complement strand
GTATTGGGATGGCTAGGTCTATTCTTCGGCGCATATCTAGCCTGGATACAATTTCAGCGGCCGGTTGTGGCTGTAACCGGCTTAGCTGTAGCTCAGGTGGGCTTGATAACAATTAATGGTGGGTGGGCAGGCTCTCATTCCGTTGTGGCCTCTTACCGTGTCTTAATTCTGGCCCTGGGCAGCCTGTATTTGGTTAACGGTTTGCCGAAGCAGCGTTTCCCGTGGTACGTCATCATGCCTATAGCCGCTTTAGCGGGTCTACCACTTACGGCCGGATTCTCAGGGCTGGCTCCTTTATACAGCGATTGGTTTTCTTCGGGTCTTCATGGCTTGGCAATCGTTACGGGTTTATTGATAATTCCCGTGATCGCCGCTGCCATTCAGGTTTCACGACAAGCGACAAATGACGTACAAGAAGAGACCCTATCCGTCAGCGAAAGTTTACTACTCAACTTGGGCCTCCTTTTACCAACGCTAGGTTTGCTCGTGTTGCCTGGGTCCGACCTTGTTGATATTCCTTTGGTCACTTGGTTGTATGTCTTAGTGATCATTGTAGCCAGCATTATTCTAAACCGTTATGTTGAACAGATTAGGGTGAGACTGCTCAATTTCAACAGCGAGTTAAATGCTGTTCAGATAGAATTAAAGGTTCAAACTATTATTGCTAAGTTGGCTAATGGACTCAGCGTCGCCATTCGAGAAACCGCTGGCATCCTTGAAGGCGAAAGAGGCATGTTGTGGTTATTAATTTTGGTGATCGTCATTTGGTTTGCTCAAAGTGGTTAGAGGTAAAAGCCATCAAATTTGAATCATCCAAAAATTGGAGATTTGTATGGGTGGTATTCCGACGATATATGAGTTCTTGGCCTACCTCGATTTTTTACGAGGCACGCCAGCCGCCATCTTGGTCTTGCTGACAGCGTCGCTTATTTTGATTTTACCGGATTGGCGTTGGCTACTATTGGCCTTGATCCTTCAATATCTAGTCGTAGGCTTACTCTTCGCCGATGTTTTACCCCCTCACCTAGCCTTTATGAAGGTTTTGGTCGGCGCTTTCATTTGTCTCATCCTGTACATCACAGCCAGACAAGTTAACTTTGGGCGGCTTCCCGAAGATGTTACCGAGGAGGAAGTGGGGCAATTGGAGGAGGAGCGCTTGGTGCAAATTGGGCCATATTCGCTTCCTATAGAGTTGCTATTTCGAGTTTTTCTAGCTTTGATCGTCATTTTGACGATTTGGGCCGTCTCGCAAAGTACAGGCTTTCTCCTGACCGAAGTTCCTGAACACGTGAATCTGGCTATCTTGTCACTCACTGGCATGGGTCTGGTTACATTTAGCCTGACTGGCGAACCTTTGAAGGCCGGGATGGGTTTATTAACGTTTATGACCGGTTTTGAGTTGTTTTATCACGCCATCGAGCATTCCATCGCTATGTTGGTCGTTTTATCTATCGCCGACTTGATTATCGCACTATCGATCGCTTATCTGATGCAGGCCCGGCATTCCTTCCTGGCCTTCCTAGACTGAAGGCTCACTTGACCACATCAATGACCGCTCCATTCATCCTATTATTAATTCCTATAGGTGCTGCCACCATTGTCTACCTTTTGCGGCGTAGGCAAACATTGGCGGTTATTATTGGATTTCTGGCGGTTTTGACCATGGCTCTATTCACCGGAACAAGGCGTCCAGGCGGTGTCCCTGTGAGCAGTGTCGGCGAGTCGATCTTGAATTTAAGATGGGAATTCTTCGGCCAGCCTCTCATATTGAATGACGAGATTCAGGCGACGTTGATCTTGGTTTATCTAGGGGTTGGGTTCCTATTTATTCTAACGCTTCCATTTCCTCAGGACACGATCTTCATCCCGGCAACATTGGTGGTCCTGGCCTCAATGACGGCCGCGCTCTTGGCTCAGACTTTTGTATTTGGTTCAGTGTTGTTATTAATAGCAGCGGCAGTTCTAGCTATTCTCATTCAAGGTGAGAGACCTGGTTCCACATTGGCTTCTGTACGTCAGCTTTCATTGGCGGTATTGGCGGTGCCTTTCCTCCTGATTGCTGGATGGATGATCGACACGGTCCAGGCCCAGTTTTTGTCATCCATCATCTTCTTATTATTTGGTGCTATCGTGATACTGATGGTGGCTTTTCCATTTCAATTGTGGGTATCGTCGACCGTTGTTGAGTCGAGGCCGCTCGTACCGGCCGTCACCTATGGCTTAATAGCGCTCCTCGTCACCGTCTTTCTATTAAATGTCTTGATCGCCAACCCCGTTGTCTTTGGCAATTCGCAGTTCTTAACCATGCTTCGCGTCAGTGGAGCAGCGACATTGATCGCAGCCAGCCTATTCCTGTTAACGGCAAAGTCTATCGGCCGCTTGCTTGGCTATCTACTATTGTTAGATATCGGTGCCACTGTAATCGCCTTGGGATTAGGCGGCAGGGTCGCTTTGGACGCTGTAATGGCGCTCATCGTGCTCCGGATCTTAGGGTTGATCCTGGCTGGGGTTGGATTTGGATTGATCAGAGATCAAGTGGCCTCTTCCCTGAGTGGTGATAACCAATTGGATCGGTGCCAGGGCCTGGCCTGGCGTAAGCCACTGGGCCTAGCCCTTTTCATCTATGGTGGCCTGTCCCTGGCAGGTGCTCCGCTGACCCCAGGATTTGCCGGTCGATGGGCGTTGATCATTAACTCCCAATCACCGCCTGGCCTTTCGATGGTTATCCTCGTCATATCCGTGATCGTAGGAGTCGTTGGACTATTACGTTTTCTAGCGAAGACCTTATCAAAAAAAGACACTGGATCTGAGGTCGAAATTAGCCCAGAATCGAATGCGAGCAGGATCGTTGCCAGTGGATTGCTTTTCCTTGGAATATTACTGGCCTTTTTCCCCCAACTGATATTATCATTGTCCCGCATGTTGGCTAACCCATTTTGAGTTGAACATCACAAGACCGAGTACTGGTACAGCTGACCCATTTGAGACGACAGCCAAAAAGGTTACAAATAGTTCCATCACAAAATGAATCTTTTAAATAGGATGTGAAATAGAGCGAATGATGATGAATTACAAGGAATCATTATTAGAGAAGTTCTCCAGTAGAAGCGCTAAGATAGGCGTTGTTGGTTTGGGTTACGTCGGTTTGCCATTGGCTGTTGCTTTCGCCCAGGCAGGATTCCGAGTCGTCGGAATTGACCTTAACCAAGAAAAAGTAAGCTCCTTAAACAAGGGTGAGAGTTACATTGAGGATGTGCCCACCAGCCAATTGGGTCCCATCGTATCCAGCGGGCATCTTGTTGCCAGCGTAGATTACGCAAGATTAGAGAATGTCGATGCGATCTCAATTTGTGTTCCCACACCCCTTCGAAAAACCGGCGACCCCGATATCTCTTACATCATCGATGCGGCGGAAAATATCGCCGAATATGGGGGAACTGGAAAACTGATCGTACTGGAAAGCACGACATATCCCGGCACAACTGAGGAAGTGATAATGCCCTGCCTGATTGATAATGGCGATATCGTCGGTAAAGAAGTTTTTATAGCCTTTTCACCGGAACGGATCGATCCAGGCCGGACAGATTACGTCATATCCTCCACCCCAAAAGTCATCGGTGGTGTGACCCCGGATTGTCTTGAGGTGTGTTTGGCCCTCTACCAAACCATTGTCGATTATCCCGTTCCTGTATCGAATACGGCTACTGCTGAAATGGTCAAGCTACTGGAAAACACTTTCCGAGCCGTGAATATCGGTCTGGTGAATGAGGTCGCCTTAATGTGTGACAAGCTAGGCCTTGACACCTGGGAAGTGGTCGAAGCAGCAGCCACCAAACCATATGGTTTTATGCCCTTCTACCCAGGTCCTGGGCTAGGCGGACACTGCATACCCATCGATCCGCTCTATTTGAGTTGGAAATTGCGGACTTTGAACTACACGGCCCGATTCATCGAATTGGCATCCGAGATCAATAGTCATATGCCTGATTACGTCGTCGGAAAGGTCACTGATGCATTGAACGATGAATGCAAATCTGTTAGGGGTAGTCAAATTCTCGTCTTGGGCGCTGCCTACAAACCTAATGTCAGCGACGTTCGAGAGAGTCCAGCCATTGATTTAATCCATCTTCTAATTGAGAAAGGTGCGCGGGTGAGCTATCACGATCCATATGTCGAAAATCTTGCTGAGGAAGGGCTCCCACAACAATCCATCGATTTATCGGCCAAAACACTGGCCGAGGCCGATTGTGTCGTCATCATCACCCATCATGACAGCTTTGATTGGGATTTTGTGAGTGAACAGGCCAAGTTGATCGTCGATACCCGGCATGCCATCAATGAATCCAATCATGCCCGGGTGGTGTACCTCTAATTCATACGCCCCACGAGGTTAAATTTAGCCCAGACAGCCACACGATAGAAAGGATCGATTTCTATCGCTTTGTCGTAACAGGCCATTGCAGTCTTAAACTGACCTAATCTTTCATATACCCGACCCAAATTCAAGTGGGGGAATTGAGGGGATTCATAGCGCGGGGCATTCGTCGCCTTTTCTAACCAGGGAATGGCTTCTTCCCATCGTTTTAGCTCAATCAAATAAGCGCCAATATCATTATAGGGATTGCCAAAATCTGGATCGACATCAATGGCATTCTTACAGCACTTTATTGCTTCGTCATAACGATTCATCATGCTGTAGGTCCAACCCAGGAAAGTGTGTGCCTCGGCCGTTGGCCAAAGAGCCAGTGAACGCTCATACAAAATTATTGCATCAGCAAATTCCCCCCTCATCTGGTGACGACGAGCGCGATCGACCAACATGAGAGCCTGTTGTTTATTTACATCGTCACTCATGACAAGTCAAGTGTATCATGAGGGCTGGGTGACATCCAATCGTCGTATGAGTTGGACCAGCTCAGGCAAGCTATGAATCGTCGCGTTTGGAATTAAACCGTCCGAGGAAGGGAAACGATCGCTCGATGCAAAGTGAACCACATACATCCCGGCACGCAATCCGCCGTTGATATCGGCCGCCGGATCGTCGCCGATAAAAACCGTATTTTCAGGTTTAACATTCAATTCTCTCAAAATTCGCTGAAAGGGCGCAAGATTAGGCTTCCAAGCATTGACATCAGCCGAAAAAAGTCTGGCATCAAAGAATTTAGCCATATCAAACTTTACCAAATCGGCCATATGCGCCTCTCCGGAAAACATCGTGTTGGAGATAAGTCCAAGCTTGTAGCCATCCGCTTTCAATCGGGCTAAGGTCTCTTGGCTGTGGGGAATCGGCTTCGCTGCTGAACATATGGCTGACTCATAAAGCCTGGCAGCCTTTTCTATTACCGCCCCGTTAGGTCTCTCTATGGAGAGGTTGGCCAGGATCTCAACCAGGAAATCTTCAACCGTTAAATTTCTNNTTAATCCCGGCGCCTCCAAAGCGGGCCAGGTGTTGTACTCTCCAGCGTACTCAATAAGAGTACCCCCGAGATCGAATACGACGGCATCAAATCCTTTCATCTTATTCCCTTTTACTCCGAGACGAACTTGACCACAGTGACACCAGCTCCCCCTTCGCCATCGCGACCTTCCTCCCATGAATGGACATGGCTATTCGATTGCAAAGATTGCCGGACGGCCTCTCGTAGCCTTCCTGTGCCTTTTCCGTGAATGATGCGAACCCAGGGTAAATTGGAAAGAAAGGCTGTGTCCAGATATTGATCCAATATCTGGAGACTTTCATCGACCCGCCGGCCACGCAGGTCGAGTTCCATACCTGGTGATTGTACATTCACCCGACCGGATGATTGCTCAACTTCCTCCATCTCTTCCCGTTTTTTAAGTTCTAGTTCTTCTAGACGTGCCCGCATATGCAGCCGGCCGACGGTAACCTCGGCCTCCCGTTTGTCCAGCGTGACGATCTGGCCCTTCGCTCCCAGGGGGGTTATCAGTACCGTATCGCCTACGCGCAGGTCATGGGGCTTTCTGCGAGGCTTTTTTGGTTCATCAACCATTGGCTCCAGATCCATGGCGATTTGGAGCTCCTCTTCTACGTCTTCCGTCTCTTTTTGAAGTTTCTTTAAACGGTTGAGGGATTCAGCGTCCCGCAACTTTCGGCGAACCTGGCGAATCTCCCTGCGAACTTCCTCCAATTCTAGTTCTGCTTGTTGCTTGGTTTCTTCCAGGATTTGTTGGCGTTCAGATTCAATGTTTTCCAGGCGTTCACGCAAGCGATCTCTTTCATCCCTCGCCTGTTTCAAGGCGAATCGAGTGCCTGCTTCCTGTGAGGTGAT
>DOXE01000115.1 GCA_003519205.1 Chloroflexota bacterium | reverse complement strand
CGCTTTCTTCACCGGGGTGACCGCTTATGCCGTGGCAACCCTCCTCGCCCCATCCTTACCAGAGGATACATTTATCGGAAAGTTGGTCCTCGTCACGGCAGCTGGTCTAGCTGGCCTGCTGGCCTATATGGCCCTGATCTTCATCCTGGATATGAAGGATGCCAAGTCCTTGTGGAATTTCGTCTGGCGCCGTTCTCACCCACCAGGCTAAACGTTATTACTGGGCTCTCTTGGTGTAGAGCAGTAAATAGTGTAAAATGCCTTTGTTGGGTTGGTGGGCAAGTTTATTATCCGCCGTGCCGTTTGAATCCTCTCATCAATATGTGCGAGCAAAGGATTAGATAAAGTGGCTAACGAAGTGTACCAATTAGTTGTCCGAAAAGGCCCGCGGCCGGGTCAGGTTTTTCTCCTGGAATTAGATGTCCTTACCATTGGGCGTGATCCTATATCCGATATCGTCATCGAAGATCCGGAGATCTCGCGCCATCATGCTAAATTGACTCAGACGCCAGATGGCTTTGAGCTCCAAGACATGGGTAGTACCAATGGCACTTTTGTGGATGGTCAGCGGTTGAGTGGCCCGCCGGTTTCCCTTAATCCGGGTCAGGTTATCATGCTTGGCAGTAACGTAACCCTGGTCTTCAACGCCGCGCCTGCATCTGATCCCCTGGCTACGGTCGTTGCGCCGGCAGCCGTACCTGCGCCTTCCAGGCTAATGCCCAAGGAGGAAGATGAGGAGCCGGTTGAAGAACTTGTCGAAGCACCGGTGGATGAACCGGATGTCAAGGTGTCAGGTCGGGAACCGGCCGAAGAGCCTATTGTCGCCGAGCCTATTGCCACCGCGCCATTAGAAACATCAGAGGAACCACAGCCAGTAGAGGATGAGGACGATGCGATTAAGACGATGATGGAGGAGCGCCCGGTTGTCTTGGAGGAGCCCGAGCCGGAACCAAAACCACTCCCAACCTTTGATGAACCAGAACCGTTGCCAACCTTTGACGAACCTGAACCTGAACCAGAGCCTTTGCCAGCTTTTGACGAACCAGTTCCGGAACCAGAACCGGGCCAACTGCCGGATTATGACGCGCCTACCCCTCTGCCATCGTTCGAGGAACCCGAACCAGAGCCGCCGCCGGCCAAAGCAGAAGAACCGCCCTTAGAAAAAGAACCATTTGATCAAACCATTATCGATTCTGGCGAGCCATTGCCAGATTTTGATGCTCAGATTGGGGGCGAACCGCCGCCCATCGAGCCCGTTGGTGTGGCTGAAGGCAAAAAGGGCGATGATCGAAATCGCAATATCATCATTGCGGTTGTGGTTGTGTTGCTCTTATGCTGTTGTTGCCTAATCATCCTGGCCGTCTTGTTCAGTACAACTGACGGTTTTCAGAATCTATCGGTCCTTAACTCTAGTAACAGGCTGCTGGATAGCGCTCTGGTACTCGTATCGATCTAAGCTAGGGCGCATTGAAAAATAGCCTTGAACGTGTCAGAGCTCAGTCGCTCAACCCCAAAATCCATTGCGTTCTAGGCGGCCTTGCGCTGAATCTCAACGGATATTGGGCTGGCCAAAATCTCAGCAAGATCGCGATTTGATATCTGGAATTGGCTAGCTCCCCCACTTTTCTATTGACAGACCGGATCTTTAACCAGTCCGGTCTTTGTTTTGTTCCTCTACTACCTGGTAGTTTCCTTCGATGATGATGGAGTCTTCGGGATCGGTTTCCGGCTTCTCAGCTGCTTTGTCGACGTTGCCTGCCGGGGCTGATTGCTGACGCATGGCCTGGATGTGCCTGGCAACCACTTCCTGCGGTGCCAGTTCGATGAACACCTTGGCTCCAACCAGTAAAGCAGTCAAGTCGTCTAGCTGGCCAATAACAGGAAATACGTCAGGAATAAAATCCGTCGGAATAAGGATGTAAACCACGGCCAAAGCTGGCAACAGTTTTAGGTATAAAGGTACATCTGGGCTGCGAAGTAGATGCCAAACCAGGCGGGCCTGACGCCACATCTCTCTCCAAAAGCCTTCGTCTTTAATCCTAGTGGTCAACGTCGCCTCATTTGCTTCCATTTGGTCCTCTTGTCTCCTATTGCGATTTTTACTGCTCATTTAGCACCTCTCAATACGCAAGATCACCTATTAGGTTGCAAATATTAACGTTGGCTGACAACGTAATCAGTCAACTCTGGCAAGATTGGATTTATATTGTATTTCTCCCAATAGTCAAAGCCACCGGCCGTAAAGACGGTGAATCCGATAACATATCCATCCTGGCGAACGCCAGCATCATACCACTCTAATTGATTAATAAATGCCTCTATCCCACTTGCACCCAGTCCCTGCTGCTCCCAATAATCCTGGAAATCAGCCCAGCCTAATCCCGATGGACCTGGTCGATTGCCGATAATGCCGTCAATTCCGGCTTCGGTGATGATCAGGGGGATGACCATACCGGCCGGTTCTAAAAACTCTCGATAGAACCAACGATACCGAAAGGTCAGCGAGCCTCTATCCGGATATGCTGGATATCCGGGAAGTGGATCGCCATACAAATAGAACATGTCAGGCGCCCCATATTCGTGCAACGATAGAACACCACTATGTTGCATGGCCACGTCTATGGCAGGTAAAAATAATTGAAACTCATCCATTTCCGGCACGCCCGTTGAAAAACCGCCGATGGCGCAACGGAAACCATGTTTGGCCATTTGGCGTACCCTTTCCTGTTCGAATCGAGAATACCAGA